>JANOKR010000100.1:0-29560 GCA_031419315.1 Betaproteobacteria bacterium | reverse complement strand
TGCGAGAAGTGCGGCGTCGAGGTCACGCAGACCAAGGTCCGGCGCGACCGCATGGGTCACATCGACCTGGCCGCGCCTTGCGCGCACATCTGGTTCCTGAAGTCGTTGCCGTCACGCCTGGGCCTGGTGCTCGACATGACCCTGCGCGACATCGAGCGGGTGCTGTATTTCGAGGCCTATGTCGTCGTCGACCCGGGCATGACGCCGCTGAAGAAGTTCTCGATCATGAGCGAGGACGATTTCGAGGCCAAGCAGAAGGAATACGGCGACGAATTCACCGCGCTGATGGGCGCCGAAGGTGTCAAGCGCCTGCTCGAAGAGCTCGACAGCGAGATCGAGATCGACAAGCTGCGCAACGACATGACCGGGTCGGAGTTGAAGATCAAGAAAAACTCCAAGCGCCTGAAGGTGCTGGAGGCTTTCCGCAAGTCGGGCATCAAGCCGCAGTGGATGGTGATGGACGTGCTGCCGGTGCTGCCGCCCGACCTGCGCCCTTTGGTGCCGCTGGACGGCGGGCGTTTTGCGACGTCCGACCTGAACGATCTGTACCGCCGGGTCATCAACCGCAACAACCGCTTGGCAAGGCTGCTCGAGTTGAAGGCGCCCGAGATCATCGTGCGCAACGAAAAGCGCATGTTGCAAGAAGCGGTGGATTCGCTGCTCGACAACGGCCGCCGCGGCAAGGCGATGACGGGTGCGAACAAACGCGCGCTGAAGTCACTCGCCGACATGATCAAGGGCAAGGGCGGGCGTTTCCGCCAGAACTTGCTTGGCAAGCGGGTTGACTATTCCGGCCGCTCGGTCATCGTTGTCGGCCCGACGCTGAAGCTGCACCAGTGCGGCCTGCCCAAGCTGATGGCGCTGGAGCTTTTCAAGCCTTTCATCTTCTCGCGCCTCGAAGCGATGGGTATCGCCAACACCATCAAGGCGGCGAAAAAAGAAGTCGAGTCCGGCACGCCGGTGGTCTGGGACATTCTTGAAGAAGTCATCAAGGAGCATCCGGTCTTGTTGAACCGCGCGCCGACGCTGCACCGCCTGGGCATCCAGGCTTTCGAGCCGGTGTTGATCGAAGGCAAGGCGATCCAGCTGCATCCGCTGGTCTGCTCGGCCTTCAACGCCGACTTCGACGGCGACCAGATGGCGGTGCACATCCCGCTGTCGATCGAAGCGCAGATGGAAGCGCGCACCCTGATGCTGGCGACCAACAACGTGCTCTTCCCGGCATCGGGCGAGCCGTCGATCGTGCCCAGCCAGGACGTCGTGCTCGGCCTGTACTACGCGACCCGCGAGCGCATCAACGCCCGCGGCGAAGGCATGCTCTTCACCGACGTCGGTGAAGTGCAGCGTGCACTGGACAGCGGCCACCTCGAGGTCACCGCAAAAATCAGCGTGCGCCTGGTCGAATTCGCCAAGGACAAGGACTCCGGCGAGTGGATGCCCGAAACGCGCCTGGTCGAAACGACCGCCGGCCGTGCTTTGCTCAGCGAGCTGCTGCCGCGTGGGCTGCCGTTCTCGCACATCAACAAGGCGCTGAAGAAGAAGGAGATCTCACGCCTGATCAACATCAGCTTCCGCAAGTGCGGCCTCAAAGAAACCGTGGTCCTGGCCGACAAGCTGCTGCAAGCGGGTTTCAAGCTCGCCACCCGCGCCGGCATCTCGATCGCCATCGACGACATGCTGGTGCCCAAAGAGAAGCCGGGCCTGCTCGAACGCGCCGAAAAAGAAGTCAAGGAAATCGAGCAGCAGTACGTCTCGGGCCTGGTCACCGCCGGCGAGCGCTACAACAAGGTCGTCGACATCTGGGGCAAGACCGGCGACGAAGTTGGCAAGGTCATGATGAGCCAGCTGTCCAAGCAGAAGGTCGCTGACCGCCACGGCAAGATGGTAGATCAGGAGTCGTTCAACTCGATCTACATGATGGCCGACTCGGGCGCGCGCGGCTCGGCGGCGCAGATTCGCCAGCTGGCCGGCATGCGTGGCCTGATGGCCAAGCCTGACGGCTCGATCATCGAAACCCCGATCACGGCCAACTTCCGCGAAGGCCTGAACGTGTTGCAGTACTTCATCTCCACCCACGGCGCCCGCAAGGGCCTGGCGGACACGGCGTTGAAGACCGCGAATTCGGGCTACCTGACCCGCCGCCTGGTCGACGTGACACAGGATCTGGTCGTCACCGAAGTCGATTGCGGCACCCAAAACGGCATGAACCGCCGCGCGCTGGTTGAAGGTGGCGAGGTCATTGATTCGCTGCGCGACCGCATCCTCGGCCGCGTTGCGGCGGTTGAAGTGCTGCACCCCGAAACCCAGGTGCTGATGCTGCCGGCCGGCGAGATGCTCGACGAAGACGTCATCGACGCACTCGAAGCCGCGGGTGTTGACGAAGTGAAGGTTCGCACCGCGCTGACCTGCGACACCCGTTTTGGCATCTGCGCCAAGTGTTATGGGCGCGACCTCGGCCGCGGCGGCACGATCAACGTCGGCGAGGCGATCGGCGTCATCGCGGCGCAGTCGATCGGCGAACCCGGCACGCAGCTGACGATGCGCACCTTCCACATCGGTGGTGCGGCATCGCGGGCGGCAGTCGCTTCCAGCGTCGACGCCAAGAGCGAAGGCCATATCGGCTTCAACCCGACGATGCGCTACGTGACCAACGGCAAGGGCGAGCTGGTGGTGATTTCGCGTTCAGGCGAAATCATCATCATGGACCCGCTTGGCCGCGAGCGCGAGCGCCACAAGGTGCCCTATGGCGCGGTGCTCAACATCAAGGCCGGCCAGAACGTCAAGGCCGGCACGGTGCTCGCCAACTGGGACCCACTCACGCGCCCGATCATTACCGAGTTCGCCGGCAAGGCGAAGTTCGAGAACGTCGAAGAAGGCGTCACCGTGGCCAAGCAGCTCGACGAGGTCACGGGCCTGTCGACGCTGGTCGTTATCGACTCCAAACGCCGCGGCGCGATCAAGGTCGTGCGGCCGCAGGTCAAGCTTATCGACGCCGCCGGTGTCGAGGTCAAGATCCCGGGCACCGACCATGCGGTGACGATCGGCTTCCCGGTCGGCTCGCTGGTCCAGATCCGCGACGGCCAGGACCTGGCGCCCGGCGAAGTGCTGGCGCGGATCCCGGTCGAAGGCCAGAAGACACGCGACATCACCGGCGGCTTGCCGCGGGTGGCCGAGCTGTTCGAGGCACGCAGCCCGAAGGACGTGGGCACGCTGGCCGAGATCACCGGCACGGTGTCGTTCGGCAAGGAGACCAAGGGCAAGAACCGCCTGCAGATCACCGACCCCGAAGGCAAGGTCCACGAAGAGCTGGTGCTCAAGGAACGCAACATCCTGGTCCACGAAGGCCAGGTCGTGAACCGCGGCGAGTTGATCGTCGACGGCTCGGCCGACCCGCAGGACATCCTGCGCCTGCTTGGCATTGAAGAGCTTGCGCGCTACATCGTCGACGAGGTGCAGGACGTCTACCGCCTGCAGGGTGTGAAGATCAACGACAAACACATCGAGGTCATCGTGCGCCAGATGTTGCGTCGGGTGCAGATCACCAACGCCGGCGACAGCAAGTACATCAATGGCGAACAGGTCGAGCGCTCGGAGCTGCTTGGTACCAACGACAAGTTGCGTGCCGAAGGCAAGATGACAGCGACCCACGCCGATGTGCTGCTGGGCATCACCAAGGCCAGCCTGTCCACCGATTCGTTCATCTCGGCAGCCTCGTTCCAGGAAACGACGCGGGTGCTCACCGAGGCGGCGATCATGGGCAAACGCGACGAACTGCGCGGCCTGAAGGAAAACGTCATCGTCGGCCGCCTGATCCCGGCTGGCACCGGCATGGCTTTCCACATCGCGCGCAAGGCCAAGGAAGAAATGGACGAGAGCGAGCGCCGCGCGATCGCGCTGCAAGAATCCGAAGAACTGGCCGCCGTGCAGATGGCGCAGGTCGACGCCGCAACGGCCGCGGCCGCGGCGGCCGGCGACGGCAACCCCTGAGCCGGTCAAGCATCGGCGTCCCACAAGGGCGGCTTCGGCCGCCCTTTTTTTTGGTCCGGCGACTTCGGCCAGGTTTTTTTGGCCCTGCGACTTGGCGTTATCGCTTGCCGAACGCTGGCCGTGACATTGGTGACTTTCGAGGGCCCGTAGCGAGGCAGCCCCCCCATGTCCAAGGGGGGCAGATACCGCATTTGCCGTAACTGGTTGTGGCACATTGTTTTGAGCCGTATTTCGCCTGCTGTTTGGGTGACGGCCGCGGCATGTGACAGGTTCGGGAGAGCGCTGATGGACACCAGAAATACCAGGGACGACGCAGCACAGTTCAAACCGCAACGCGGGGCGGCGCCGGTAAAACCGCAGCCGACCTTGCTCAAGCGCCTGCTCGACCGGGCGTTGGTCTCGATGCGCGCGCCGCTGGCGCCGCAGGCGAAGACGGTTTTTGAATCCTTCGAGCCGCGTGTGCTGCTCGCCGGCGACCCGATCGCGCCACCGCGGATCGACGGCAGCCTCGACGTCGCGGGCGAAACCGATCGTTATTCCTTCACCCTTAGCGAAGACCTGCGCGTGGTCTTCGACTCGTTGACGAACAACGGCAATATCCGCTGGAGCCTGGAAGGCCCACGCGGCGCGGTGGTCAACAACCGCGCCTTTTCCGGCTCCGATTCGGCCGACCTCGGCGGCAACGTCGCCTACGACCTGCCGGCCGGCGACTACATGCTCACGGTGGACGGTGTGGGCGATACCACCGGCGCCTACGGCTTTCGCCTCATCGATATCAACCAGGCCCGCGAGCTGACGCTGGGCACGCCGGTCAGCGGCGAGCTCACACCCGCCAACGAAACCGATGCCTTCAAGTTCAGCGTCGTCGCTGGCCAGCGCTTTTTCATCGATCGCCTGTCGCACACCAACGACGTCTACTGGCGGCTGATCGACCCCTATGGCACCACCGTCAGCGGGCCGACGTCGATGGGCGGCGATATTGGCGAGGTCACGCTGGGCCTGGACGGCAGCTACACCTTGCTCGTCGAGGGGCGTTCCTACATCAGCGGCGCGGCCAGCTACCTGTTCAATGTCGTCGCTTTGACCGACCCGGCGCCAGTGACGATGGCACTGGGCGAGTCGGTGCACGGGCGCATCGCGTCGGCCGGCCTGCGCCAGACCCACAGCTTCAGCATCGCCGCAGAAACGCGGGTGCTGTTTGACTCCTTCACCAACCGCGGCGACCTGACCTGGTCGCTGATCGGGCCGGGCGGCGCGCTGGTCTCCGGCCGCACCTTGCAAAGCTCCGACTCCTGGGAACTCGGTGGCGCGACCTCGCTGCTGCTCGGCGCGGGTGATTACCGCGTCGTCATCGACGGCAACGGCGACGCCATCGGCGACTACGCCTTCCGCCTGCTCGACATGGCCGCTGCCTCGCCGCTGACCCCCGGCACCACGGTGTCGGGCATCCTGGGTGACCTGGATATCGTCGCGCCGTCGCTGCTGCGTGCCGATGGCGCACCGATCACCTACCCCGAAGGTGTGGTCAATCGCGCTATCGATTTTACCGGCCGGCTGCCCGACCTGCGCATCGCCGACGCGGCGTCGCTGCAGATGGACGGCACCTTCACCGTCGAGGCCTGGATCCGCCCGGATGGCACCGGCAGTGACGGCTTTTACGGCGGCATCCTGGTCAACAAGGAAGGCGAGTTCGAGTTCGCGCGTTTCGCCGACGGCACGATCCAGTACGCGATTGCCAGTGCCACCCCGGGCTGGACCTGGGTCAACACCGGCTACGTCGCCGTACTCAACGAGTGGACGCATATTGCGGTCAGCTACGACAACGGTGTCGTGCGCACCCACGCCAACGGCGTGCTCGTGCACACCACCGTTGGCACCGGCACGGTGGGTGATGTCGACGGCCGCAACAGCTTGCAGATCGGCAGCCGCGAAGCTGGCGGGCAAAAATTCGACGGCCGCATCGACGAAGTGCGGGTCTGGAACACCGCCCGCAGCGCCGAGGAAATCAGCGCCGCGTACCAGCAGCTTCTGGTCGGTGACGAAACCGGGCTCGTTGGTTACTGGCGTCTGGACGAAACCAGCGGCCGCAACGTTGCCGACCTTTCTGGCGACAACAACCCCGGCCGGCTGCTCGATGCACCCTCGGTCGAAACCCGCCTTTTCCGCTTCGACGCCGTCGCTGGCGAAAAGTACTATTTCGACGCCAAGACCCAAGTCGGCGAAAACTTCTCGGTGCGCCTGTTCGACCCGCGCGGCAACCTCGTCTTCGGCCCGCAATGGTTCACCGAAGACCGGGATGTTTTCGAGATTGCGCGCAGCGGCAGTTACACGCTGGCGCTGGAAGGCCGCATCTACAACACCGCGCCGCTGAGCTGGAGCTTCAACCTGCAGCCGGTGACCGATGTCACTGCCGCGCTGGTGCTCGGTGAACAGACCAGCGCCAGCATCGAACATGCTGGCCAGCGCCGGCAGTACACCTTCACGCTGGCCGAAGACAAGAGCCTGGTCTTTGACTCGCTGAGCTACATCGGCGACCTCTACTGGTCGCTCGCCGGCTCAGCTGGCGCGTTGGTCTCGCAGCGCGCGTTTTCCAACTCCGACTCGGGCGATCTCGGCGGCGGCACCGCGCTGCGCCTGGGCGCCGGCAGCTACACGCTGAGCGTCGATTCCGCCGGCGACAAGACGCCCAGCTTTGCTTTCCGCCTGCTCGACCTGGCGGACGCCGAAGTGCTGGCCTACGACGCTGACGTCAGCGGCACGCTGAACCCGGGCAGCCTCACCAAAGCCTGGCGCATCGACGCGACGGCCGGTGACGAGGTGCTCTTCGACTGGACGTCGATGAGCGGTGGCAACGGGTACTGGCGCCTGATCGATCCGACCGGCCGGCTCGTTTTTGGCCCGGACTACATGAACGTCGACCGCGGGCCGTACAGCCTGCGCCTGTCGGGCGCCTACACCCTGCTCGTCGAAGGCCGTGCTTTCGACACCGCCGAAATCAGCTTCGCCTTCAGCGTCAAGTTCAACGGCAATACGCCGATTTCCGCGCTCGAGGGCACGGCGATCGATCTTGGCGTGCGTGTCGACGGCACGATCAGCGCCGCTGCCGAGGCCGACCTCTACACCTTTGCCGGCACGGCCGGCCAGCGCATCGTTTTCGACAGTCTTGCGCCCAACAACAACGGCAGTTTCCGCTGGAGCCTGGTCGGCCCGCGTGGCGAAGAAATTTCGTCGCGCGTGATGTACAACTCCGAGAGCTTCGAGTTTGGTGGCGACCCGGTGGTCACGCTGCCGCTGGCCGGCACCTACCAGGTGCGCATCTTTGCCGACGGCGCGACCACCGGCAACTACGGTTTCCGTGTCCTCGACCTCGCCGCGGCGACCTCGTTTGCACCCGGCACGGCGCAGGTCAGCGCGCTGAATCCGTCCAACGAAACCGATATCTATCGCTTCAGCGCAACCGCTGGCGAACGATTTTTCTTCGATATGCGGGCCTTCAGCCCGAACAACGGCAACTGGGCAAGCTGGCGCTTGTACGACCCACTCGGCCGCAGCGTCTTTGGCACTACCGGCTTCCATTTCAATAACGATGTCGATGTCACCACGCTGGCGCTGACCGGCGACTACACGCTGCTCATCGAAGGCCGCATCTGGACGACGCAGTCGGTGCCGCGCTTCGACTACACCTTCAATGTCCAGAAGGTGACCGATATCGCCGGCACGCTGACCGTCGGCGAAACCACCAGCGCGGCGATCGAACATGCTGGCCAGCGCGCCAGCTACACCTTCACGCTCGACGCCGCGCGCAAACTTGTCTTCGACGGCCTGGCGCCGAACAACAATGTGCCCGACCTGCGCTGGACCCTGGTCGGCCCGAACGGCACCGTCATCGACGGCCGCCAGCTCTACAACGCCGAGTCCTTTGAGCTCGGCGGCACGAGCCCGGTGCTCGACCTCGCCGCGGGTGCGTACACGGTCCACATCGACGCCATCGGCGACCAGGTGGGTGCGTTTGCGTTCCGCTTCCTCGACCTGGCGGATGCAACGCCGTTTGCAATCGGCGCGGCGGTCAGCGGCAGCCTCGATGGTGCGAACAAAACCGAACTTCACCGCTTCGAAGCGACCGCCGGTGACCGCCTGTATTTTGATTCGCGCGCCCTGAGTCCGAACAACGGCAATTGGGTCAGCTGGCGTCTGATCGACCCGCTCGGGCGGCAGGTCACCGGGCCCAACGGCCTGTATGTCAACAACGACTTCGACGGCATCGTCGCCGCGATGACCGGCATCTATACCGTCATCGTCGAAGGCCGCATCTGGGCGGCGGCGTCGGTGGCCAAGTTCGACTACGGTTTTGCGATCCTCAAGAACGCCGATCTGCAAGCCGCGCTCGAGATCAACACCGCGACCACCGGCACGATCAACCAGCCCGGCCAGCGCGCGACTTACACCTTCAGCCTGACCGAAGCCAAACAGCTGTTGTTCGACGCCCTGGCGCCGAACAACAACGTGCCCGACTACCGCTGGACGCTGACCGGCCCGCGTGGCACCGAAGTCGACGGCCGCCAGTTTTATTCGTCAGAGTCGCACGAACTCGGTGGCACCAGCCCGCTGCTGAACCTGATTGCCGGTGACTACCGGCTGGTCATCGACCCGATCAATGACCAGCAGGGCAGCTTCAATTTCCGCCTGCTCGACCTGAGCACGGCGACGCCGTTTGTCGTCAACGCGCTCGTCGCCGGCCAGCTCAACCCGGTCAACGAAACCGACGCCTACCGCTTCACCGGCAGCAAGGACAAGCTTTACTACGTCGACCGTCAGGCCCTGAGCGGCAACAACGGCGATTGGTACACCTGGCGCCTGTTCGACGAGTTTGGCCGCCAGATCATCGGCCCGGTCAACCTCAACGATATCGACTTGTTCTCGCTGCCGCGCGACGGCAGCTACACCCTCATCGTCGAAGGCCGGATCTGGACGCCGCAGCAGCGCGCCAGCACCGACTACAGCTTCAAGCTGCTCGAGATCAGTGACGACATCGCCGACATCGTGCCCGGGCAATCCTTCGGCCTGGACCGCAATTTTGTCGCCGGCCAGATCGGTGGCGCGGTCAAGACCGACGCGGTGCGCACCGTCGAGGTCGCCAACAGCGTTGATACCAACCAGACGGGCACGGTCACGATCGAAACCTGGTTCAAGGCCGACACCCTGGGCAGCGACTGGCAGACGATCTTCTACAAGGCCGGCGCCAACAGCAACCAGCGCACTTACAGCGTGTGGCTGAACCCGTCTGGTTACCTGCACCTGTCCAGCGGCAACAACTACAACGACAGCATCAATACCGCCGCCGGGCTGATCACGCCCGGGCAGTGGTACCACGTTGCCGCGGTGATCGACCGCGAAAACGGCGTGCAGAAGCTCTACCTCGACGGCGTCGAGGCGGCCAGCGGCGTCGTCCGCAAGACCGCGTCCTTCAGCAGCACCAACCCGCTGCGCCTGGGCAGCACGCAAGAAGGCGCGCAGTACAACTTCCGCGGCGCGATCGACGACTTTCGCATCTGGAGCGGCGCGCTCACGCCCGAGCAAGTCGCCAGCCGGCGCAACGCCGCGCTACAGGGCGACGAAGCCGGCCTGCTGGTTTACCTAAAGGCCGATGAAAGCACCGGCAGCACGCTCACTGACGCCACCGGCCGTGGCAACAACGCGCTCGTCAGCCATGTCTGGTCGGGCACGCCGGGCGTCGTGCAAGGCGATATCAGCTTTGGCCAGAAAGATATCTACCGCTTCACGCTGAACGCCGAAACGAGGCTGTACTTCGACTCGCTGACCGACAACCCCCGCATGCGCTGGACGCTGACCGGCCCGCGCGGCACGGTGGTCTCCGACCGCTCGATGCAGAGCAGCGACTCGGCCGACGGCACCAGCATCTTCACCCTGGTGGCCGGCGACTACACGCTGTGGATCGACGGCCAGACCGACGCCATCGGCACCTATGGCTTCCGCCTGCTCGACCTGGCGGCCGCCAACGCCACCGCGGTCGACCTCGATGCCGTTGTCACTGGCACGCTGACCCCGGCCAATCAAACCGATGTCTATCGCTTCGATGCGACGGCCGGCGAACGCCTGTATTTCGACGTCATCAGCGCCACCGGCGGTTATCCGTACTGGCGCCTGCTCGACCCCTTCGGGCGCACCGTCTGGGGCCCGGCCTACATGCCGAGCGACGACGCGCAACTGCGCACGATGGAGTTCAGCGGCAGCTACACCCTGCTCATCGAAGGCCGCCGCGACGGCGGCACCGGCACCTCGAGCTACAGCTTCCGCGTGCAAAAAGTGGCCGACAAAACGGTGCCGATCACGATCGACGGCGACAGCGGTGTCGCTGCGGTGCGTGGCGCGGGTCAGATCGGCACGGCAATCGGCTTCAACGGTCTGCACATCGCCGAGATCGCATCGAACCCGGCGCTGGATTTCACCAAGACGATGACGATCGAGGCCTGGGTCAAGGTCGATGCCTATACCAACACCTGGACGCCGATCTTCTACAAAGGCAACCCGCCTGGCGACGATGTGCGGGTCTACTCCGCCTGGCTCAACGCCAACGGCAGCCTGTGGTTCGGGGTTCGTGATGCGACCGGCCAGCAGTCGATCCAGACCGACGCCGGCCTGGTGCCGGCCGGGGACTGGCACCACATCGCGCTGGTGATGGACCGCAATGCGACGCAGATGCGCATCGTCATCGACGGTGTCGAGCGCCGCGTGGGCACGGTGCGCAACCTCGACAACCTGAGCAGCCCGAATCCGCTGGTGTTCGGTTCGAACGTCGAAAACAACAACGCTTACGTCAATTTCTCCGGCAGCTTCGACGACATCCGCTTTTGGAATGTGGCGCGCACCAACGCAGAAATCCTGGCCGCCAAGGACGCCGCGCTGGCCGGCAACGAAGCCGGGCTGGTGAGCTACTTGAAAGCCGACGAGGACAGCGGCAGCACGCTGATCGACGCGACTGGCAACGGCCTGAATGCGGTGCACCGAAGCGTGATCACGCCGATCGTGCTGGGCGGCATCGACCATGTCGGCCAGCGGGTGCATCACACCTTCACGCTGCCAGCGGGCACCACGCGGCTCTACTTCGATTCGCTGCACAACCGCAGTGATGTGGTCTGGAGCCTGACCGGCCCGCGCGGCCTGATCGTCGGCGACCGGCGTTTTGACCAGAGTGACGCCAGCGACAACCTGTCGGTCTTCGACCTGCCAGAAGGTGACTACACGCTCACGGTGGACGGTGCCAACGACTACACCGGCGCTTTTGCCTTCCGCCTGCTCGATCTCGCCGACGCGGCGGTGCTGACCCCGGGCACGGCAGTCAGCGGCGCGCTCAACCCGGCCAAGACCACCGATGCCTACCGTTTCAACGCAACGGCAGGCGAGAGCTTCTACTTCGATATGCTCGCCAGCGCTGGCGGCTACCCCTACTGGCGTCTGCTCGACCCGCTCGGGCGTGTGGTCTTCGGCGCCAACTACCTGCCCAGCGACGATGTCCAGACCCGTACGCTGGCGCTGACCGGCAGCTACACGCTGCTCATCGAAGGCCGGCGCGACGGCAGCGGCGAAGCGAACTACACCGTCAACGTCGTGCCGGTGGTCGAGACGACCACCGCGCTGATGCTGGGCAGCATCGTCAACGGCAACATCGCCGGCGCCGGTGGGCGCGATCTCTACACCTTCTCGCTGGCGGGGGACCGCACGCTGGTCTTCGATTCGCTGCTCAACGCGACGACCTTCAAATGGAGCCTGAGCGGCCCGCGCGGTGCGGTCGTGTCGGGCCGCAACTTTGCCGACAGCGACTCGGCCGACTACACCCCGACGCCGGTGCTCACGCTGCCGGCGGGTGACTACACGCTCAGCGTCGACCCCGATCGCGAAACCACCGGCGCTTATGGCTTCCGCCTCTTCGACCTGGCGTCGGCGGCAGATGTCGCGCCGCTGGTGATTGGCGCCACGCAGACCGGCACGCTCGACCCGGGCCGCGAGACGCAGGCCTTCAGCTTCGACGCCACGGCGTTTGACCAGCTGCGCTTCGACATGATCAGCGAGAGCCGCAACTCGGCTTTCTGGCGCCTCATCGGCCCCGACGGCCAGGTGATTTTCAATCCTGTCAACTTCGACGACCGCCTGGTCACGATGCCCAAGACCGGCCGCTACGTGCTGCTGCTCGAAGGCCGCGTCAGCGAAGCCAACACCGTCGACTACAGCTTCAAGATAGACAACACCGCGCAGGCCAACCCCGACAACTTCACGGCGCAGAATTTTGACGATGCTGGTCTGCCGTACACCCTGGCGCCTTTCAGCGCCGCGGCATCTTCGGTGCAGGCCGGCGGGCCGAGCGGGAGCTTCCTGCGCCTGATGCCGGGCAACGTCACCGGCACCAACACGGTGGCTTTTGCCGGCACCGCGCCCGGGGTTTATCCGGGCACGATCAGCACCGAATTTGACCTGCGCATCGGCAAGGTCAGCAACCAGGGCGACGGCATCGGCTTTGCCTGGCTGAATACCGCCGTCTGGGGCCGCAGCGGCCCGGCGCCGCAGTTCGCCGAAGAGGTCAACCTGGCCGGCAGTTTTGGGGTCGGCTTCGACCCGGTGAACAATGGCGAGCGCAACGACAACCATGTCTCGCTGCATTTTGGCGGCAGCAAACTCGCCGAGTTCGATATCCCCGGCTTCCGTCTTGATAGCGGCCTGTTCCATCACGCCCGCGTGGTGATGAGCGCGGCAGCCGGCGGCAGCAATGTCTCGGTCTACCTGACGCCGAATGGCGGCGCCGAGGTGGCGATCGTCGAGAACTACTTTGTCATCGGCATGATTCCGTACGAAGGCCGCGCCGCCTTCGGTGCACGCAATGGGGGCTTTCGCGCCGACAACGATATCGACAACGTCACGGTGGCCGTGACTGCCGGCACGCCCGAAGAACTGCCGGTACTGGTGCTGGGTGAGACGATCAGCACGACGCTCGGCTCGTCGACCGAACGCGACCGCTACACCTTCACGCTGACCGAGGCCAAGCGGGTCTACTTCGACTCCCTAACGGTCAATGTCATCGGTGGCGCGACCAGCGACAGTTTTTACCTGCGCTGGTATCTCACGGGTGCCGATGGCACGGTCTACGTCGCCGACCGCCCGTTCCGCCAGAGCGATGCCGACGACGGCACGAGCATCGTCGACTTGGCCGCAGGCACCTACACGGTGACCGTGCTCGCCAACAACAATCTGAGCGGGCCGTACAAGTTCCGCATCCTCGACCTCGGCGCGGCCGCCGACCTGACCCTCGGCACGGCAGTCGACGGCGCCTTCAACCCGGGCAACGAAACCGACGCCTTCAAGTTCACCGGCAGCGCCGGCGACAAGCTGTATTTCGATGTCACCGCGCGCAGCGGCAGCGACGCCCGCTGGCGCCTGCTCGACCCCTTCGGCCGCGCGGTTTTCGGCCCCTCGGGTTTCAACAGCCCGGGTGAAGATGTCGGACCGGTCACGCTGGCCTACAGCGGTGTCTACACGCTGCTGGTCGAAGCGCGCTATTACCGCGCGGATGTCGGCAGCTACAGCCTGGTCGTCAACCGGGTCGTCGACACCAGCGCGGTGCTGCAACTTGACGTCGTCACCACCGCCAACGTGGCCAAGGGCCAGACCAACGAGTTCACCTTCGACCTCGCTGCCGATACGCGTGTTTATTTCGACACGCTGACCGCGCAGGCCATGGTCGGCGGCAGCGGCGACAGTTTTTATCTGCGCTGGACCCTCACCGGCCCACGCGGCACGGTGGTCTCCGACCGGGCCTTGCGGCAGAGTGATTCGGCCGACGGCACGGCGATCCTCGACCTCGTTGCGGGTTCGTACAAGCTCGTATTTGTGTCGACCAACGAGGTCAACGGCGAGTACAAATTCCGCCTCGCTGATTTGAGCAAGGCGACGGTCATCGCCGTTGGTGACCTGGCCAGCGGCACCTTCAACCCGTCCAACGAAACCGACGCCTACGCCTTCGACGCCGCGGCCGGCGATCGTTTTTATTTCGACATGGTCGCGCGCAACGGCGGCGACGCCCGCTGGCGCCTGCTCGACCCGCGTGGCGCCACGGTCTTCGGGCCGAGCGACTTCAACAGTGTCGGCAACGATATCGGCCCGCTGACGATGGCGCTGACCGGGCGCTACACGCTGCTCGTGGAGAGCCGGTATTACATCGGCAGCAACAACACCTACAGCTTCCGCGTCCAGCCGGTGGCCGACGAAGCGATCGCGCTCGAACTCAACGTCGTGCAGTCGCAGTCGATCGCGCATTCTGGCCAGCGTGATGTCTACAGCTTCACGCTGACTGAAGCGAAGACGGTTTATTTCGACGGGCTGACCCGCGACCTCGTCGCCGGTGAAAGTTATTACCTGCATTGGTCACTGACCGGCCCGCAGGGCGTGGTGGTCGCCGACAAGCGCATCCGCGAGAGTGACTCTTACGACGGCCTGAGCCTGCTCAACCTGGTGCCTGGTGACTACACACTCACGGTGCGCCCGGAGACCGACGTCGTCGCCGACTACGGCTTCCGCCTGCTCGACCTGAGCAGCGCGCCGCTGATCACCACCGGCGCGCCGAACAACGGCGTGCTCAATCCGGCCGGCGAAACCGACGCCTACCGGTTTGTCGTCAAGGCCGGTGACCGCTTTTTCTTCGACCGCACCGCGCAGGGCGGTGGTGACACCTACTGGCGCTTGATCGACCCGTTTGGCCGCACCGTCTGGGGCCCCACCAACTTCGGCAGCGATGTCGATGTCACCACACTCAACTACGACGGCATTTACACGCTGCTGATCGAAGGCCGGTATTACGTCGGCGGCCAGGCGACTTACGGCTTCAATGTCTCGCCGTCGCCACTGCAAGAGCCGATCGTGATCTCCGGCCTGGGCGGTGTGCCCGGGCCCGACCTCGTGGTGCAGGAGCTGAGCGTCACGCCCACCGGCAGCAGCATCCAGGCCGGCGGCCAGGTGCTGGTGAGCTGGAAGGTCACCAACAACGGCAGCCAGCCGGCCAACGCGCCCTGGTTCGACCGCGTGCTGGTGCGCAATATGGACCGCGCCGGCGAGTTGATCGCCAACGTGCTCGTCAACTATGAGGATCTCGGCGGCGCCGCCGACGATCCGCTGGCCGCCGGCGAGAGCCGTACCCGCAGCGTGCTCGTCACGCTCGTTGGTGGCGCGCGCGGCGCGGGCAACCTGCGCTTCGAGATCAACTCTGATGTGACCAACGTCGTTGCCGAACCGGGTGTCACCGAGCTCAACAACTCGGCGACGAAGCTCGTCGTCTCGGAGCTCTCGCCGTATCCCGATTTGCAGATCGACAACCTGGCGGTGCTGCCGGCCAACGGCTGGGCCGCAGGCGGCACGGTCACGATCAACTGGCGTGTGCGCAATACCGGCGACGCGCCCACGGCGGCCGGCTGGAGCGACGCGATCATCGTGCGCAATCTCGATACCGGCGTGACGATCCTGACGCAAGCGATGGCGCATGATCCGGCGGTTGACGGCGCGTTGGGAGCCGGCGAAACCCGCAACCGCACGGTCAGCTTCAACTGGCCGGCCGGGGTCGCCGGCACCGGCCGGTTCGAGTTCAGCATTGCCGCCGATATCGACGGCACGGTTTTCGAAAGCAACCCGTCGGACACCGCCGAAGCCAACAACGTCGCGCGCTTGACGGTGGCGTCGGCGCCCGACCTGCTGGTGCAGAACCTGCGCATCGAACAAGCCGCAGTCGGTGCAGGCGGCACGGTCACCGTCGCCTGGGACGATGTCAACCAGGGCCTTAGCGCCACCGCGGCCGGCTGGAACGACCGCGTCTTCGTGCGCAACCTCGATACCGGCGAGACGCTGCTCAATATTGCCCTGCCGTACAACCCTGCGCTGCCTGGCAACAGCGCGCTGGCGCGAGGTGCGACCCTGTCGCGCAGCCACAGCTTCCAGTTGCCCGACGGCCTGCGTGGTGCCGGCCGCATCCAGATCCAGGTCTTCGCCGACCAGAACACTTCGGGCCAAGGCAGCTTCACCGAATACAACAACGCCGGCAACCTGGCTGAGAACAACAACGGCGCGAGCATCGAAGTTGTGTCCGAGGCCCGGCCTTACGCCAACCTGGTCTTGACCTCGATCAGCGCGCCGCTTACCGGCCGCGGCGGCGAGAGTTTTACCGTCGACTGGTCGGTGCGCAACGACGGCAACGTTGCCGCTGCCGCAGACTGGCTCGACCGCATCGTGCTCAGCCGGAATATCACCATTGGCGATGCCGACGATGTCGCGCTGGCCGATGTCGCGCGCCCGTCGGCGCTGAACGCCGGTGCCGCCTACGAAAACAGCCGCGATGTCACCCTGCCGCTGTTCCTGGACGGCAGCTTCTACATCTCGGTAGTCGCCGATGCCGGCCGGCTGGTGCTTGAGCCCGATACCCGCGCCGACAACACCGCGGCGCCGCGCACGGTGACGATCGCCGCGCCGCGTGCCGACCTGCGGGTCGAAGTTGTCGATGCGCCGGCTTCGGCGCGTGGCGGCGAAGCCATCAATATCGCCTGGCGCGTGCGCAATGCCGGCGACGCGGCGACGAATGCCGTGGCCTGGAAAGACCGCGTCTACCTGTCGCTCGACGGCGTGCTCGACAACAGCGACCTGCTGCTCGCCGAAGTGCCGCGCAGCGGTGCGTTGGCCGTCGGTGGCAACTACGCGCAAGTGGCGCGTGTGTTTGCGCCCAACGGCCTTGTCGGCAGTGTGCGTTTCATCGTCGCCACCGATGTCGACAACGTCGTCTTCGAAGCCGGCCTGGACAACAACAACAGCACTGCGACTACCGGCACCACCGCGATGAGCACGGCGCCGGTGGCCGACCTGCAAGTCACCGAGATCACGGTGCCTGCCGGCGGTGTCACGGGCGACAAACGCACGGTGTCCTGGACGGTCACCAACGCCGGCGATACCGCCGCCGCCGGCACCTGGACCGACCGCATCTACCTCAGCCCCACCGGCGCGCTGGCTGACGCCGTGTTGGTCGGCGCTGTCGCTGCCGGGCGCAATATCGCCGCGGCGGGTGGCACCTACACCCAGACGTTCGAGATCACGATTCCGGCGCTCATCGACGGCGACTACAAGGTCCTGGTCGTTGCTGACGCGCTGAACCAGCTTTTCGAGAGCCCGAACGAAACCAACAACCAGCGGGTCAGCGATGCAACGCTGTCGGTGGTGCATCCCGACCTGCGCGCCGACGTGCTGCGCGCGCCGGCCAGTGCCACATCGGCGACGGTTGTCAACGTCGAGTGGGACGTCAGCAATGCCGGTACGAGCCCGCTCAGCGGCAGCTGGACCGACCGCATCTACCTGTCGCGCGACGGTGTCGTCGGTGTCGGCGACCTGCTCGTCATCAGCCGCGAGATCACGCGCGATGCGGCCAACGCACTCGCGGTCGGCGCGAGCTATACCGGTAGCGGCAGCTTCACGTTGCCGATCGACGCCACCGGCGACTACCGCCTGATCGTCGTCAGCGATGCCGCCGCTGCGGTGCAGGAGCTCAACGCCGAAGCCAACAACCAGGCCACGGCAGGGCTAACGGTCGACCTGGCCGCCTACGCCGACCTGGCTGTGACGAATGTGCTCGCCCCCGACCTGACCATCGGCGACCCGGTGCTGGTGACGATCGAGTGGACCGTGGCCAACCAGGGCAATGGCATCGGGCTGACCACCGACTGGGTCGACCGCGTCATCGCGTCGGCCGACAATATCGTCGGCAACAACGACGACCGCCTGCTCGCCAGCTTCGACCACAGCGGCGCGCTGGCTGCGGGCAGCAGCTACAGCCGCAGCGAAACCTTCTACCTGCCGGCGTCTTTTGAAGGCCGCTTCAATCTCTTCGTGCGTACCGACGCCACCGGCGTGGTGTTCGAAAACGGCTTCGAGACGAACAACGCCGCCGCCGACGTCGCGCCGTTCGATGTCATGCGCATCCCGTTTGCCGACCTCGTGGTCGACAGCGTCACCCCGGTCGGCTCGGCGATGAGCGGGCGCGAACTTGAGATCAATTGGGTGGTGCGCAACCAGGGTATCGGGCTGACGAACATCGACGCCTGGAACGACCGCATTTACCTGTCGCCCAGCGCCGACGGCAGCGGCGCCACCTTCATGGGGTATTTCAACCACCTCGGCTACCTTGCGCCCACGGGCAGCTACGAACGCGCCGACAAGATCACGCTGCCCGAAGGCATCTCGGGCACGTACTACGTTTTTGTCGATACCGATGGGCCGTTCGAGTTCATCTACGGCAACAACAACCGGCGCATTTCGGCGGCGTTTGATGTTGCGCTGGCGCCGGCGCCTGACCTGGTGGTGAGCAACATCATCGCGCCCGCGGTGGCGCCCGAAGGCTCGGCGATCGACGTCACCTGGACCGTCACCAACCAAGGCCTGAGTGCGGCCAACGGCGTCTGGACCGATACCGTCTACCTGCGCAAATTTGGTGATACCGGGCCGGGAAAATCGATCGGCTCGTACAGCTTCCAGGGGCCGCTGCAAGCCGGCATCTCCTACACCCGGCGCGAGCAGGTCACGCTGCCGATCCATACCAGCGACCGCTACGAAGTTATCGTCGTCACCGACTCGGGCAATACCGTCTACGAACATACCAGCGAGACGAACAACCGCTCGGTCGACGACGCGCAGATCTCGGTCTCGGTGCTGCCGCGGCCTGACCTGCAGGTGTTCAGCGTCAACGGGCCGGCGGTGGTCGATGCCGGTGGTACTGCGTCGGTCGAATTTGTGGTCATCAACCAGGGCTCGGTGCCGACCACGGTGCCGAACTGGACCGACCGCGTCTACCTGTCGCTGGACGACAAGGTCACGCACGACGACATCCTGGTCAGCACCCTGACCAACGGCGCGGCGCTCGGCTCGGGCGAGCAGTACCGCAGCTTGAGCGGCACCTTCAAAGTGCCCGAGCGTTTCCGCGGCACGGTTTACGCGATCGTCGTCACCGATACCGGCGGCGCGGTCGACGAATGGCCCAACGACGGCAACAACGTCAAGCTGCTGCCGATCTACGTCAACCCCTGGCCTTTTGCCGACCTCGTGGTGCACGACGTCAAGGTGCCGGCACAGGCTTTCGAAGGCAACCAGGTCGAGGTGCGCTACACCGTGACCAACCGCGGCAGCGGCGCCACCAACCTGGGCACCTGGGCCGAGCAGATCTGGCTCACGCTGGACAAAAACCGGCCGCACCCGGGGCAGGGCGACTACCTGCTGAGTTCGTTCACCTACACCGATGGCGTGCTCGGGGTCGGTGCGGGTTACGACCGCATCCTGACCGTGAACCTGCCGGAGACCTTGCGCTCGGGTGTCTACTACCTGACGCCTTGGGTCGACCCGTACGCCACGCTGCTCGAAGATACGCTGGCGATCAACGTCAATCCCGACGACCCGAACGCGGTCAACAACAACAACTACAAGGCCGGCGGCGCCGACCTGATCGGCTTCCGCGTCATCGGCACGCCGCCGACTTTCCCCGATGTCACGGTGACCGAAGTCGTGGCCGAGGCGTTTGAGTGGGCCGGCGAGGAATACACCTTCAGCTGGACCGTCAAGAACAACGGCGCGGGCGCTGCCACCGGCATCGACGACCATGTCTGGCTCAGCGACAGCCCCCTGGCCAGCGGCCCCGGCATCAAGACCTTCAGCATCGGTCGCTACGCTGCGCCAAAAGACCTGGCCACCGGTGAGTTCTACACCCAGTCGAAGACGATCCGCCTGGAGCCGACGACCAAGGCCCTGTACCTGCATGTCAGCACCTCGACAGGCGGCGACACCGACAGCAACAACAACCACCGCGCCACCGGCACCGAGGTCCGCGACCGCATCCCCGACCTGAAGATCACTGCCGTCGTGCCCGAGGCGCAGGCCTTCTCCGGCGAAAAGACCCTCGTCAAGTACACGGTCAAGAATGACAGCGAACAGGTGATATGGCCTCTGACGCAGTACTGGACCGATCACATCTACCTGTCCAAGGACCCGATCTGGATTCCCGACTTGAACCGGGTCAAGCTGGTCGCTTCGATACAGCAGTCCAACGCGCCGCTGGCCGCTGGCGCGAGTTACTCGCGCGAGGTCGAAGTCACCTTGCCGGCGGGCATCGAGGGCCCGTATTTCTTCTACATCTTTACCAATGCCGCGGGCGTTCCCGGCGGCGTCGCGCCATTCCCGGTGCTCCAGGGCGACGGCAATTTCCAGGTCGGCGACGGCCGCGAGTTCTACTTCAGGGCGGCCTACGAAAACTCGACCAACAACATGGCACGGGCGACGCTGCCGGTCATCTACCGCGAGCCCGACCTGCGTGTCACCGACCTGCAACTGCCCGACACCGCCGCGGCCGGGTCGACGATCGACGTCACCTTCACGGTCAGCAACGTCGGCAACCGCGAGACGCGCGAGAGTTCGTGGACCGACCGCATCTTCCTGTCCTTCGACCCGTCGCTCGATTCACTCGACGCTGAGGTGGCGTCGAAAGCCGCCTTCGACGCCATCAAGGCCAAATACGGCCGCCTCGACGGCAAGTTGAAGGCCGGTGAGTCGTATACCGCCACCGTGCAGGTCACGGTGCCTTACGACCTGAATGGCGCCTACCAGGTGCTGGCCTTTGCCGACGCCAACCGGGGCGCCAGCTACTGGGGCTTGCAAAGCGCGATCTCGCCCAAGCTCAAGGGCCTCAACGTCGGGGGCGGGCCGGGTACCGTGAACGAGTTCCAGGGCGAGGGCAACAACATCACGGTCAAGAGCCTGACCGTCGTGCCCTACACACCGCCCGATCTGCGCGTCACGTCGCTCACCGCCAGCGAGCGCGCCACGCGGGGGCAGAAGTTCGACATCAGCTACACGGTGAGCAATCTTGGCGGTGACACCCCGGCACAAGAGCCGGTGTGGGACGACCTCGTCTATCTCTCGCGCGACCCCTTCCTAGACACCAGGGCCGACCGCTTCATCGGGTCGATCCGCCACAGTGGCGGGCTGGCGGCTGGTGGCAGCTACACCATCGATCGCACTTTCACCGTGCCGAGCGACCTGCCCACCGAGGCGTATTACGTCTTTGTCGTTGCCGACCCGCTGCGTTACGGCGCGGTGGGCGAAGTCTTCGAGGCCAACGAGCGCAACAATGACCGCGCCAGCGACGTGCCGATGGTCATCGAGCTGCCGCCGCCGAGCGACCTCGTCGTCACCGATATCGTGGTGCCGGCCAACGTGCGTTCCGGGGCGCCGATCAGCTTGAGCTGGACGGTCAAGAACCAGAGCAATGTTGCCGCGACGGGCACCTGGACCGACTCACTCTTTTTGTCAGAAAACGCGACCTGGGATATCAACGACCGGCCGCTCGGCCGGCAGTCGTATACCGGCACCTTGGCTCCCGACGGCAGCTACACCCTCACGCTCGATACCCTGATGCCGGCGGCCGTGCCGGGGCAGTACCGCGTCATCGTGCGCACTGACGTCTTCAACCAGGTCTATGAAGGTGTCAACGAAGTCAACAACCGCACCGCCAGCCCGAGCGCGCTGGCCGTCACGGTCGATGAAATCCAGATCGGCGCACCGCTGGCGACGACCCTGCTGCCCAAGCAGGAAAAGCTCTACCAGATCAACGTGCCCGATGGCCAGACCCTGCGGGTCACCCTGTCCGGCGCCGACAGCACGAGCAGCAACGAGATCTTCATCCGCCACGACCGCGCGCCGAGTTCGTCGGTCTACGACGCCACCTACGAAGGCCCGCTGAGCAACGACCTCACGGCGATCGTGCCGAGCACCGAGCCGGGTGTGTATTACCTGCTGGTGCGCAATTTCAGCGCCGGCGCGGCAGGCACCAACATCACGCTGCTCGCCGAGTTGCTGCCGCTGCTCATCACCGACGTGCACACCGACACCGGCGGCGACAGCAAACATGTCACCACCGAAATCCGCGGCGCGCAATTCCAGCCGGGCGCGATCGTCAAGCTCGTGCGTCCGGGTATCGCCGAATACGAACCGCTGTCGCGCGTGGTCGTCGACTCGACAAGGATCATCGCCACCTTCGACTTCACCGGTGCGCCGCATGGCCTGTATGACCTGAAGGTCATCAACCCCGATGGCAGCGAAGCCACGGTGCCTTACCGCTTCCTGATCGAACGTGCGATCGAACCCGAAGTCACGATCGGTCTCGGCGGCCCGCGCATCATCCTGGCCGGTGACCAGGCCACCTACTCGGTGGCGCTGCAAGGCATCAGCAACCTCGATGCGCCGTACACGTATTTCGAAGTCGGCGTGCCGCAGCTGCTCTTCAACCCGATCGTCTACGGCCTGCCCTACCTCGAGTTCTTCACCAACGTGCGTGGTACGCCAGAAGGCGCTGCCGGCTCGGCCAACGAGGCCGTGCCCTGGGTCAACAACGAATCGATCACCAACACCAACGGCCAGCTCAAGACCAGCGGTTTCCTCTACGACCAGCCGGCCGACGGCTTCTCGGGCTTCAGCTTCAACGTCACTACCTACCCGGGTCTGAAGGAGATGCACGAGAAGGCCTTTGCGCAGTTCCGCGCCAAGATGGCCAACTTCTTCCCCGAGCTCGACGCCAAGCTCGAAGGCGGCCCGGGCGGGCTCGAAGACTGGTGGACGGCGGTCAAGGCCAGGGCCGATGAAATTTCGCCCGGCCTGGGTGCGGCAATGGACCAGCTTCCCTTCATGGAGCTGTACAACAAAAACGAAGCGGTGCCCGACGAATGTGTTGTGCCCTTCATCCCGTTCCGTTTCCACATGTATGCCGCGGCGACGACGATGACCCGCGCCGAGTACGTGAGCTTCCAGACCGCACGCGCCAAGGACCTGCGCACGTCGATCCTGGCCGCCGACAACGCGCCCGGCGCCTTGCTCGCGCTGGCCGCTGACGAGCAGATCTGGATTGACCTGTATATCGCCGCGCTCGAAGACGCCAAGCTCCTGCGCCCCGAAGGCCAGACGCCGCCGATCCGCACCCGGCAGCACATCGTCAGCCTGATGACGGTGGTCTCCTCGGGCATCCTCTTCGGGCCTGCCGGCAGCGACATCCGCAGCGACGCCGACCTGGTCGGATTTTTTGACAAGGTGCGCGAGCTCTACGGCCACGACCAGTTTCGGCTGGCCGAGATCGAGTACTGGGACTTGCGCGAAAGCGACTGCTACACCGGCGAAGTGCCGGTGCCGGCTATTCCCGAATTCGCCGACTACGACCTCCAGATGTCGACGCCGACCCACTTCGAGGCCTTCCGCGTCTACGTGCCGTGGATGGACTTCGACAAACGTGGCGCTGGCATCCCGCCGGACTTCCAGATCAACGGGCCGGCCGAGGTCGGTGGCAGCCCGTTCGAGACGCTGGACTTCAGCAAGTACCTCGAAGGCTCGGCCGGCGAAGGCCGCCTGGCGTCGATCACCGGACCACAAACCTTTGACACCAGCGGCTGGCTGCCCGTCGATCAGGCGCTGCCCTACAGCGTGCGCTTCGAGAACAGCGAATCGTCGTCGCGTTACGTCAACGAAATCCAGGTCATCAGCCAGCTCGACGTCGACCTCGACCCCTACACCTTCGAGCTGGGCGATATCCAGATCGGCGACATCACGATCGACATCCCCGAGGGCCGCTGGTCGTACCAGGGCGACTTCGATTTCACGCATACCCGCGGCTTCGTGCTGCGTGTGTCAGCGGGCATGGACAACTACCAGAACCCGACCGGCCTGTCCTGGCTGCTGCAAGCCATCGACCCGCTCACCGGCGAACTGCTGCAAGACGGCACCCGCGGCCTGCTCGCGCCGAACGATGCCTTCGGCAAGGGCGCGGGTTTTGTTGCCTACACCGCCGAGGCGCGCTCGCCCGAAGAAGTCCAGGTGCCGCGCAACCCGAAGCCGAACCAGATCCCCGACGGCCAGGCTGTCACCAGCGCGCGGGTGCTCTTCGATTCGCAGGCACCCGAAGACACCCTCGAGCTGAGCTACCGCATCGACGCGACAGCGCCGGTGACGAACCTTGATGTCGATCGCATCGACGGCACCGACAGCTTCCGCATCGACTGGACAACGGTCGATCCCGGCACCGGCTCGGGCTTCAAACATGTCACGCTGTATGTCGCCGAAAACGGCGGCGACTTCACGATCTGGCAACGCCAGGTTAAGGTCGCCAACGGCCAGATCGTGTTCGACGGCCTGGCCGGCAAGACCTATGAATTCCTCGCGCTGGCGACCGACAACGCGGGCAACCGCGAAACGCCGGCGCCGGGTGTCAACGCCGCCGCCGACGGCGCCAACCCCAATCTCGGCGCGCTGCCCACCGTGCCCGGCACAACCCCGCCGAACTTCGGCATCGCACCGCCACCGGTCGACCTGCCGTCAACGAGCGTGGTCTTCACGCAGGCCGGTGCGCTGATCCCGAGCGCCGTGCCGGCGACGCGGCAAAGCGAGTTCGACAGCGTGTTGCGGCCCTTCGTGGGCTCGTTGTTTGCCGATGGCATCGGTCAGAGTCACGGCGGCATCGGCCCGATGGCGATTGCCGAGCGGGCTGACGGCCTGATCTATATCTCCGGCGGCGCCAACCGCGGCGAGATCCACCGCTTCACGCGCGACGGCGGCAGCGCTGGCGTGCCCTGGGCGGCGCTGGACGACCCGGTTTTCAACCTCGCTTTCGACAGCCAGGGCCGCCTGTGGGCGACCACCGGCGGTGGCGCGCTGTTGCTGCTCGACGCCGAAACGGGGGCCGTGCTCGGCCGCTTTGGCGACGGCGTGACGGTGGCCCTCGCCGTCGAGCCGGGCACCGACCGCCTGTTCGTTTCCACCAACGCCGGGATCAGTGTCTTCGATCCCGTCACGGGTGAGTTTGCGCAATGGAGCCGCGACGAAGACCTGCGTGTCGGCGCGCTGGCTTTCGACAACCAGGGCAAGTTGTGGGCCGTGACCTGGCCCGACCGGCGCCAGGTCGTCAAGTTCACCGTCTTCAAACGTGCCGAGATCCAGCTCGAATTTGATTCCGATATCGACTCGATCACCTTCGGCCAGGAAGACACCTACCTCGAAGACCTGCTCTTTGTTTCGCACAACGCCGGCCGGGTGTCGAACACCGGTGCCGCGGCGGCTGAGTCCGAGCTGACGATGGTCGATGTCGCCACGCTCAAGCGCCTCGCGCTGGCCAAGGGTGGCACCCGCGGCGACGTCGTTTTTGCGACCAGTGACGGCCGCGTGCTGATCAGCCAGTCGGACCAGGTCGATGTGATTTCGCCGGTGGTCGCTCCGACGGTGGTTGCGACCTCGCCCGATGGCGGCTCGATCGCCACGCTGCCACTGCCTTTCATCACGGTCCAGTTCGACCAGGACATGTTCGACGGCGACCCGGCGCTATCGGGCAGCGTGCGCAACCCCGCAAACTACCGCCTGGTGGGGCAGTTGGGCGAGCCGATTCCGGTGCAGGCGCTGCACTACGAGCTGGCCACCCGAAGCGTGCTGCTTTTTTACGGCAACCTGCCGGCGGACCGGCTGACGCTCAGCGTCGAGAGCACGCTGCGCAGCGCGCTCGGCGAGCCGATGGCGGCCGACTACAGCGTTCAATTCGATACCGCGGCCGACCTCAGCCAGGTGCTCGACGTGCGCTTCGGGCTGACCCGCTACGACCGCGCCACCGGCACCCTGTCGTACGAGGTTACGGTGCGCAACCGCGGCGACCTGCCAATCTTGCTGCCGGCCGTGCTGGTCCTTGACCCGCGCGACGAATATGCCGGTATCCCGGCGGGCACCAACAGCCGTAGCACGGACGGGCGCTGGCTGATCGATTTGTCGGCCAATCTGCCGGCTGACGGGCGCCTGATGCCGGGCCAGTCAAGCACGGGTCGCACGGTCTCGGTGGCCACGCCGGATCGTCGGCGGATCGACTTCGCCACCAGCGTGTCGGGCACCAGCGCGCTCAACAGCGCGCCGGAATTCCAGACGGCACCGGTTCTGGCGGGCCAGGTCGATCAGGTCTGGGCCTATGACATCGACGCCGTCGACCCCGACGACCAGGCCGTCTACTACGCGCTGATCCAGGGGCCGCGCGGCATGACGGTGGACGTCGTCAGCGGCCGTTCCGCCTGGACGCCGGGCGCCGATGCCGCGGCCGACACGCCGGTGACCATTGCCGCCTTCGACATTCGCGGCGCCATGGCGCTGCAGACCTTCGTCATCGCGGTCGCGCAGGGCAACCGGGCTCCGCTTTTTGTGTCGGCACCGAATCAGGTTGAGGGCCGCGAGGGTGAGGCGATCGAGTTCAACGTCGTCGTCGCTGACGCCGAGCGCGACCGCCTCTCGCTGTGGGCCGACAACCTGCCACCCGGTGCCACCTTCGATGCGGTCAGTGGCCGCTTTGCGTGGGTGCCGTCTTATGACGCCGCGGGCACCTATCTCGACGTGCGCTTCCTGGTCAGCGATGGCACGGCGGTCACGCAGGCCTCGGTGACCTTCCTCATCGCTGAGGGACAGCAGGCGGCCAAGCTCATCAAGCCAAGTGATCGCACGGTTCGCGAGGGTGATGTGGTGCGCATCCAGCTCGCGGGCAGCGGCGACGAGACGGCCGAATTGCGCTATCTCGGGGCCAACCTGCCCTGGGGCGCGACGCTGCACCCGAGTACCGGCGTCTTCGACTGGACACCGAGCTACATCCAGGTCGGCACCTACGACATCGACTTCGCTGTCACCGACGGCCGCGGTGCCGATGTGCAGACGCTGCGCATTGTCGTCACCAACGCCAACGCGGTGCCGGAGTTCGACCCGATGCAGGGGCTGGAGACCTATGAGGGCCAGCCCCTGCGCCTGAAGCTGTATGCCTTCGACCGCGACAACCCGTTCTACGAACCGGCTTTCCGCGACGCCGTCGGCGCACTGGTGCCTTCGTCGAACTACCCGCGCACGGTCAGCGTGAGCGTTGCTGGCCTGCCCGACGGTGCCACCTACGACCCAGAGACATGGGATTTCAACTGGTCGCCCACCCACACCCAAGCCGGCACCTACACGATCCGGCTGACCGCCGTCGACGACGGCGATGGCACCGGCGTGCCCGCGACCTCGGTTGTCGACGTGCCGATCCGCGTCATCAATCTAAACCGCGCGCCCGTGGTCGTGCCGATTGAAAACGTCAACGTCGACCGCGGCGGCGCACTGGAATTCACCGTCAGCGCGCTCGATCCGGAGGGCGGTGTGCTGACCCTGTCGGCGGCGAGCGAAATGCCCGGCTTCCCGCTGCCAGCCTTCGCCAGCTTCAGTGACAACGGCAACGGCAGCGCAACCTTCCGCCTGACGCCCAGTGCCGGTGACCGCGGCGACCACGCGATCCGCGTCACGGTGCTGGATGACGGCGACGGCAACTCTGCCGCACGCCAGGGCAGTGACTACGTCTTCATCATCAGCGTAGCAAGCGCTAACGAACCACCGCAGTTGCAGTACCTGGGCGATGTGGTCGCCCTGCCGGGCCAGCTGATGCAGATCCCGGTGCGCGTCACCGACCTGGACCAGGATGCCTTGAGCTTCTCGCTCAGCGGTCTGCCGGCCGGCGCGACGGTCGAGGCGACGGCGGTCTACGGCGTCAGCATCATCCGCTGGACACCCACGGCCGCCGATATCGGCAGCTTCGATGCAACCGTGACCGTGCGCGACAGCGGCAACGGTATTGCGGCCAATGCCGAGCAGCGCAGCGCTGCGTTTAAGGTCGTCGTGCGCGCCGGCAATGTCGCGCCCCTGCTGATCCCGGTCGGCAACCGGACGGTCGCCGAAGGCCAGTTGCTCAGCCTTGCGTTGCGCGGCGCGGACAGCGACAACGACAAGATCACCTACACCGCGACCAACCTGCCGTCGGGCGCGTCGCTCGACGGTGCCACCGGCCTGTTCCGCTGGCGTCCGGAGCTGAACCGCGCAGGTGACTTCGAGATCACTTTTGCCGCCACCGATGGCCAGGACGTGAGCCTGGAAACCGTCGTCATCACGGTGAGCAATACGAACCAGCTGCCGGTTTTCGTTCCGATGATCCCGCAGCTCGCCCGCGAGGGCGCCGAGATCAGTTTCAACGTCGTTGTCGCGGACGCCGATGCCGAACCGCTGCAGCTCAGTGCCACTGCGGGCCTGCCCCCTGGCGCGCTGTTTGTGCCCAGCCGCGGCGAGTTTGTGTGGACGCCGAGCTTCGAGCAGGCGGGTGAGCATGTGGTGACTATCACCGCGGTCGATCCCTCGGGGGCGTCGGCGAGTTTTGATGTCTCGATCCGGGTTGCCAACGTCAACCGGGCGCCGGTGCTCAAGGAGTCCGATCACACTGCGCTGATCGGTGAACTGCTGTCGTTCAAGATCAATGCCAGCGACGCCGATGCCGGCACCGCGCTGCAGTACAGCGGCGTAAATCTGCCCGAGGGCGCGGCCATCGACGCCGGCAGCGGCCAGTTCAACTGGACACCGGGCGCCGGCCAGAGCGGCCAATACGTCATGACGCTGCTCGTCAGCGATGGCGTCGCCACCGAGCGCCAGAATATCGTGCTGCGCGCCAGCCTGCAGGCGCCGCCGCCGCAGGTGCATCTGGAGATCACGCCCAGCTTTGCCACCACGCCCGGGCAGAGGGTGCTTGTTCATGCTATCGCCGACAGCTTCGCAACGATCACCAGCCTGAGGCTGTTTGTCGACGGCGTCGAGACGCCACTGGACGCTGACGGGCGCGCCACGATCACGCCGACGCAGCCGGGCAAGATCAATCTGCGTGCGGTTGCGGTCGATGCCGACGGCGGCACCGGTGAAGACCTGGCCCAGATCAAAGTCCGCGACGGAGCCGACAAGACGGCGCCGGTGCTGGCGCTCGACAACACGCTCGACCGCGCGCAGATCACTTCGCTGCGCGCCATTACCGGCAGCGTGCAGGACGCCAATCTCGACTTCTGGCGGCTGGAGATCGCCGCCGCCGGCCGCGACGACTGGCTCGTGCTCGCCAGTGGCGAGGCCGCGATAGATGGCACGCTGGCGATGCTTGAGCCACGGCGCCTGGCCGACGGGTTTTACCGGGTGCGCCTTGTAGCGCGTGACATCAGCGGCCGGACCAGCATCAGCAACGCTGCGGTCGAGATCGACAGCAACGCCAAGCTTGGCCAGTACCTGCGGCGCGACTCCGACCTGAGCACCGACCTTGGCGGCACGCCGTTCACGTTGCTACGCCGCTACGACAGCCTGGACGCCCTAAATCAAGCGTCGTTCGGCTGGGGCTGGGGCCTCTCGGGCAGCGATGTGCGCATCGAAACCAACCTGCCTACGACCGGACGCGAATCGATCGGCGTCTTCAACGCGTTTACCGACGCGACCCGGCTCTGGCTGACGATGCCCAACGGGGATCGCGCCGCCTTCACCTTCCGCCCGGCGGTCGAAATGGTCGGCACGCTGGCATTCTATCGGCCGGCATGGCAGGCCGATGTTGCCGATGGCTGGATCTTGAAATCGGTCGACGCACTGCTGTCGCGCAACGGTGCGCGGTTCTTCGATGTTG
>JANOKR010000099.1:0-4041 GCA_031419315.1 Betaproteobacteria bacterium | reverse complement strand
TCCAGGGGCCCGGCGCATGACACTCGCCATCTCTTTTGACGACATCCGCGCCGCCGCAGCGCGGCTGAAGGGTCACGCCCACCACACGCCGGTGCTCAGCTCGCGCACAGCCGACGAACGCACCGGCGCGGAAGTATTTTTCAAGGCCGAAAACTTTCAGCGCATGGGCGCGTTCAAATTTCGCGGTGCTTTCAACGCGTTGTCGAAGTTCACGCCGCAGCAGCGCGAACGCGGCGTGATCGCGTTTTCTTCTGGCAACCATGCACAGGCGATTGCGTTGTCGGCGCGCCTGCTCGGCATGCCCAGCGTGATCGTCATGCCACACGATGCGCCGGCGGCCAAACTCGCGGCCACGCGGGCTTATCAAGATGGCCAGCCCGGCAGCGAGGTGGTGGTCTTCAATCGCTACACCGAAGACCGTGAAGCGATCGGCAAGCGCCTGGCCGATGAGCGCAACATGACCCTGATCCCGCCCTACGACCACGCCGATGTGATGGCCGGGCAGGGCACCGCGGCGCTGGAGCTGGTCGAGCAGGCGGCCCTGCTGGGCCGCGGCGGCGCACTCGACGCGCTGCTGGTCTGCGTTGGCGGCGGCGGCTTGATTTCCGGCTGCGCGGTGGCGGCGACCCACCTGCTGCCCGAGATCGAGGTCTGGGGCGTCGAGCCCGAAGCCGGCAACGATACCCAGCAGTCGCTGGCGCGTGGCGAGATCGTGTTTATCGAGACACCGCAGACGATTGCCGACGGCGCGCAGACACAACACAGCGGCCAGCTCACCTTCCCGGTGATCAAGCAACTCGTGCGGGGCATCGTCACCGTCAGCGACGCCCAACTGGTTGCAGCGATGCGCTTTTTTGCTGAGCGCATGAAAATTGTTGTCGAACCGACCGGCTGCCTGGCCGCGGCGGCATTGTTCGAGCGCGCCGCCGGCCTGCCCGACCTGCGTGGCAAACGGGTCGGCGTGATCCTGTCGGGCGGCAACGTGGATGTGACGCGCTGGGCCGAGCTGCTCGCCGGCTGATCGCGCGGCCTTGCGCTGACACAACGGCGAGCGCGTGCCGACTGGGCCGGCGAGCACCGGGCGATTGCCCATACCCGCGCTGGCGGCGGTCGGCTACCGTGTGCTGACCAACCACTGCCGACGAGCCCCCGATGAGCGAACCGACATCCATCCCAACCCCGGCCAACCCCGACGCCGACATCGCCAAGCGCCAGCGCGACGCGGTCGACAAACTGCTCGCGCGCGATGCCGCGGTCAGCACCGGCTCGGCGCTGCTCGGCGGCCAGCGGCTGGACTACAGCGTGCATGCTGCGTTTGTGCCGGTGGCGGCCAGCGGCGCAGCGTCGGCGGGCGCGCCGCCAGACGCTGCGGTGTTCACTACCGCGTACCTGAAAAAAGACGCCGATGCGGCCACGCGGCCAGTGTGTTTTGCGTTCAACGGCGGGCCGGGGTCGGCGTCGTTGTGGCTGCATGTCGGCGCGCTCGGCCCCAAGCGCGTGGTCATCCAGGACGATGGCCATGCCGGCGCGCCGCCTTACGGCCTGGTCGACAACGAAGCGAGCTGGTTCGACTGCTTCGACCTTGTATTCATCGACCCGCCGCACACCGGCTGGTCACTCGCCGCCAGCGACGACGCGCGCAAAAAGCTGCTCTCGGTGGACGGCGATGTCGACGCGCTGACCGAGGTCATGCGCCTTTGGCTGACACGCCACCAGCGCTGGGGCTCGCCGCTGTACCTGGTCGGCGAAAGTTACGGCACGACGCGCGGGGCGGCGCTGGCCGATAAACTGCAAGCCAGCGGCATTGCGCTGTCGGGCGTGATCCTGGTGTCCTGCGCGATGGACTTGCAGTCGATCGTTTTTGCACCGGCCAACGATCTGCCTTATGCGCTGTTCCTGCCGGCGCTGGCCAACACCTCGCAGTACCACGGGCTGCTCAAGGGATCGCTTGCCGCGTCGTCGCAGGCGGCGCGCGAGGCGGCCGAGGAGTTTGCCAACGGCGACTATCTCGCCGCCTTGCACGCCGGCGCTCGGCTCGGCGGCCGCCAGCGCAGCCGCATCGCCAAACGCATCGCCGAGCTGACCGGGTTTTCGGCCGAGCTGGTCGAGCAGCAGAATCTGCGCATCAGCGACCGCTTCTATTTCATGGAAGCGATGCGCGCACAGGGCCGGGTGGTTGGCCGGCTGGAGTCGCGTGTCACCGGGCCGATGGGCGCGATGCGCTCGCACGAATGGGAGTTCGACCCCGGTATCGACGCCATCGTCGCGCCGTATCGGATGGCCACCCAGGCGTATTACGCCGGCCCGCTGGGGGTGCAGACCGACCAACGCTACGAGGCGCTGAATATGGACGTCAACCGCGGCTGGAACTGGAACCGCGGCGAGGCCAAAGGCAACGGCTACGCCTGCACGACACCCGACCTGGCCCGCGCGCTGCGCCGCAATGCGCATCTCAAGGTGTTGGTTGCCAGCGGCCGCTACGACCTCGGCACACCGTACAGCGCGAGCGACTGGTCGTTGGCACAACTCGACGTACCGGCCGACGTGATGGCACGCGTGACGCACCGTTACTACGATGCCGGCCACATGATGTACACCCGCGGCGCTGATTTGCAAAAGCTGAAGACCGATCTCGTTGACTGGATGGAGGGTGACGCTTGATTCGACTGCTGCTTGCGCTGGGGGTCGCCGCGCTGCTGGCGGCCTGCGGGACGCCGCCCGGCGCGGGGCCGGGCGCCTCTGCCACGCCGGGGCCCGCACCCGCGGCCACCGGCTGGCGCTACCTCGGCAGCCACTCGTTCGAGAAGGAGACCCCCGGCCTCGGCCTCAGCCACCGCTACGACAGCAGCGCCGGCTGGGTCGATGTCTACGTTTACGGGTTGCGCCGCAACAACTGGGCGAGTGGTGTTGCTGACGTGCAGTTCAAGGCCCATTTCGACGGCACGATCAGCGAGGTACAGGCACTCGCCCGGCGCGGGGATTACACGCAACTCGACGTCGGCGTGGTGCAGGACAGCGTCGTCGGCGGGCGCAATTTTCGCAGCGTCTCGTTTCGGTTTCTGCGCGGTGGCAAACCGGTGCAGTCGTTTACCTACCTGACCGCGATGAACGGGCAACTCGTCAAGTACCGGCTCTCTTTTTATCTGCCGGCCGCTGCCGACCCGGCCTTGCAGGCGCGCCAGTTTGTCGAACAGAACCTGCGCACCGGGCCGGGCGGTCCGGGCGTTTAGGGCGGCTGGTTCAGAGCAAGCGCCGCAGGTCGGCACGCCGGGCAGTGTCGAGTGCGGCAGTGAAGTTGGCATCGTCGCGGCCAAAAGCAAAATCGGCAAAGTCAAAACCGGGTGCGACGGTCGCACCGACATAGGCATAAGCGTCTGCCGAACCGGCCAGCGAATCGGCCACCGAATCGGCCAGCGCATCTGTCACCGCATCGGCCACCGGCTCGGCCGCCTGCCACCAGTCGGCGGGCACCACATGGCGCGGCCGGCGCTCGAGCGCGACGCTGCCGAGCAGCACGGCATGCACGGCGTCCAGCGTCGGCGGCATCAGCCACAGGCGCAGGCCCGAGCCTTCGAGCAGATGCCAGACCTCGTCGCTGCGCACCCGGTGCCAGGCCGAAAACTGGCCCGGGCCGAGCAGGAAGTCGATCGTCGTCATCGCCGCTCGTTTGGAACCTTGGCCATCGGCTTGCACCTGGCCCGCTGAGCGGAAGATCTCGCGGTAAAAGCCGCCTTCGGGGTGCGGCATGAGGCCGAGTAGTTGCACCAGTTCTGCGGCGCGTGCAGGTAGCGGTGTGGACAGCGACATCGGCAAGTTCGCGGCGGGTATCGGCATCGGCGTCGGCATCGGCATCGGCATCGGCATCGGCATCAAGCCGGGTCGCGCACGTCGCCGATCGGGTTGCTGCCGAAGTCACGCCGGTCGAGGTAGGCCACGATCTTGGCCGCGGCCGCCGCGGGGCTGTCGAGTTTGCCTTCTGCGTGGAGACCGACAAAACGTGCGCGGTCGGGGAAGGCCGCAGCATCTGCGCTGCGCAGTTGC
>JANOKR010000098.1:0-5729 GCA_031419315.1 Betaproteobacteria bacterium | reverse complement strand
CCGGGGTTGCCTTCCAGGCTCGGCCGGCAGGCCAGCAGCGCCTTGGTGTAGCTGTCCTTGGGCGCGGCAAAGATGCCGGCCACGGGGCCCTGCTCGCGGATCTGGCCATGGCGCATCACGACAACATGGTCGGCGATTTCGCCGACGACACCGAGGTCGTGGCTGATAAAGAGCACGCTCATGCGGTGTTGTTGCTGGACGCTGGAGATAAGCTCCAGGATCTGGCGCTGGATCGTCACATCCAGCGCCGTCGTCGGCTCGTCGGCGATGAGCAGCTTGGGCTCGCAGGCGAGGGCCATCGCGATCATCACGCGCTGCTGCTGGCCACCAGAAAGCTCGTGCGGATAGGCCGACATGCGCCGTCTTGGCTCGGGCATGCCGACTTCGACAAGCAACGCCTCGGCGCGTTGTTTGGCTTCACGCGCGCTCAACCCGAGATGTTTGACCAGCGGCTCGGCAAGCTGCGCGCCGATCGTGAAGACCGGGTTCAGCGACGACATCGGATCCTGGAAAACACAGGCGATCTCGCGGCCACGCAAGCCCTGCAGTTCGGGCATCGTGGCTTGCAACAGGTCGCGCCCCTGCCAGAGCACGCGGCCGGCGCGCTCGGCGTTGTCGGGCAGCAGGTTCAGGATCGACATCGCGGTAACGCTTTTGCCCGACCCCGATTCGCCGACCAGCGCCAGCGTGGTGTTTTCGGGGATGTCGAAGCTGACGCCGCGCACTGCGTCCGCGCGCTGCATCACGCCGCCGCTCTTGCCCATGCGGAAAGAAACTTTGAGATCCTGAATGCTCAACAACATGTTCTGGATTCCGCTCATTCAAGACCGCGCAGTTTGGGGTCGAGCGCATCGCGCGCGGCGTCGGCCATCAGCGAAAACGCGGTCACGAAGAGGGCCATGAAGAGGGTCGCGGCGGCGAGCTGCCACCAGTAACCCAGGATCAGCTCGCTCTGCGCTTCGGCGAGCATCGTGCCCCACGAGACATCCTCGACGCCGACCCCCAGCCCGAGGTAGGACAAGATCACTTCGGCCTTGATAAAACCGACCACCAGCAGGCTCATCCGCACCAACACGACATGGCTGATATTGGGCAGGATGTGCTTGAACATCCGGCTCCAGGTCGACGCGCCGATGGCCTCGGCCGAACGCACATATTCGCGGCTGCCATGTTTGATGAATTCGGCGCGTACCTGGCGGTACAGCCCGGTCCAGCCGGTGAGGCCCAGGATCAGCACCACGGTGCCGATGCCGCGGCCAAAAACCGCGGCAAATGCAAAGATCAGCAAAATGCCCGGGATCGCCTCGAAGACGTTGTAGACCCACTCCAGAACGTCACCGATCTTGCCGCCGAAGAAGCCGGCAAAAGCACCTAGCAAGGTGCCGATCAGGGTTGCGACCAGGGCGGCGAGGACGCCGACAAAAACCGATATCTCGGTGCCCTTGACGGCCTTGGACAAAACGTCACGGCCAAGGCGGTCGGCACCCAGCGCCAGGGTCTGCGCCTTGACGGTCTCGGTGGTCTTGTACTTCAGCGCGCGCTCGTCCCATTCTTTGTAACGTGGTGCCAGCGGGTCGACCGCCGACAGGTCGGCGTTGGGGCCCTTGGGCACCTCGATCGCGCCGGTGGCCTCGGGCGGTTTGGGCCCGATGAAATGTGGCGGCGCATTGGCCACGCCGACTTCTTTCTGCCAGCCCTTGGCGACCACGCCGACAAACGAAAAGGCGATCAGCAGCAGGAAAGCCAGCACGATCAGCGCCGAGACGAGCCCGACCCGGTCGGTCTTGAAACGGCGCCAGGCGGCATGCCAGACACCTTCGGAATGTTCGGCCGCGGCGCCAACCGCCGGGCTTGCCATCACCGCGCTCATTTCAGCACCACCCGTGGATCAACCAGCTTGAACAGCAAATCGACGATCAGGTTGATGACCATCGTCAGCACCGACAGATACACCGCAATCGCCTGGATGACGGGGTAGTCGCTGCGGTTCACCGCAAGCAGCACCTCGCGGCCGAGGCCGGGGATGGAGAAAAACTGCTCGATCAGGAACGAGCCGACAAAGACCCCGGGCAGCGCCAGCCCGATATTCGTCAGGATCGGGATCATCGCGTTGCGCAGCACATGCTTGAACATCACCGTGCCTTCGGTCATGCCCTTGGCGCGTGCGGTGCGCACATAGTCGTGCCCCATTTCGTCGAGAAAGAAGCTGCGGTACAGGCGGGTCTGCGGCGCCAGGCCGACCATCACTGCCAGCAGCACCGGCAGCGGCACGTAGACCGCCAGATTCGTCCAGACACTGTCGCTCCAGCCCTGCACCGGAAACCAGCCGAGCTGGAAGCCGAACAGGTACTGCCCGACGATGATGTAGACCAAAAAGCTGATCGACAGCGCGACCGTGGTGATGACCATGATCGTGCGGTCGGTGAGTGATCCGCGCCGGTAGGCCACCCACATCGCGATCGGCAGCGCCAGCAGCACATCGAGGATCAGGATCGGCAGCATCACCGTCAACGTCGCCGGCAGCCGGCTCGCAAAGAGCTGGCTCACCGCTTCGTTGGTCGCCCAGCTCTTGCCCCAGTCAAAAGTGACGACACTCTTCAGGTAGATGCCGAGCTGCACCCAGACCGGTTGGTCCAGCCCGAGCTGCTGGCGGATCGAATCGACCTGCTCCTGCGTCGCGTTCTGGCCGGCAAGAATCTCAGCCGGGTCGCCGCCAAAATATTTGAACAGGAAAAACACCAGCAGCACGACCCCGAGCAGGGTCGGCACCATCTGCCACAGGCGGCGTATGACGTAGGCCAGCATGGATGCCCGGGGGCCCGAGGGCCCAAATTTGCGATGGGCGAGTTTAGGCGGCGCGAGCTACAGGGTTCCCCCGCATTTGCCCGGGCCGCCGTAGACTGCGCGCCTTCCCCCTTCGACGCAGCCCAACATGATGCGTTTTGTCGTTCTCATGCTGGCCACCGGTTTTGCGCTCGCGAGCAACGTGGTGCATGCGCAGCCGGCGGCGGGTGCCGCCACCGCGCCGGCGCAAAAAACGCTGCGCTACGCGTTCCTCATTGCCGAGTCGACTTTCGACCCGGCGCAGATCACCGACCTCTATTCACGCACCGTCGCCGCCGGCATTTTCGAGGCGCCGCTGGAGTTTGAATTTCTCGCCTCGCCAGCGCGCATGCGGCCGAATACCGCGGCGGCGATGCCGGAGGTCTCGACCGACTTCAAGACCTTCACGTTCCGCATCAAGCCGGGCATCCATTTCGCCGACGACCCGGTGTTCAAGGGCCAAAAGCGCGAACTGGTCGCGGCCGACTACCTTTACGCGTTGAAGCGCCACTTCGATCCGCGCTGGAAAAGCGGCAACCTTTATTTGCTCGAAAACGCCAAGATCCTCGGCCTGTCGGAGTTGCGTGCGCGGCTGATCAAGGACAAAACGCCCTTCGACTACGACGCCGAGGTCGAAGGCCTGAAGCTGCTTGACCGCTACACCTTTCGCATCACGCTGGGCGAGCCGCGGCCGCGGTTTTTGCACCAGTTCACCGACGGCTCTTTTACCGGCGCGATGGCCCGCGAAGTCGTCGAGGCTTATGGCGACAAGGTCGGCGAACACCCGGTCGGCACCGGCCCGTTCAAGCTGGTGCAGTGGAAGCGCAGCGCGCGCATCGTGCTCGAGCGCAACCCCAATTTCCGCGACGTTTTTTATGACGAAAACCCGCCGCCCGGCGACGCGCGCCTCGCCGCCATCGCAGCGCAGTTCAAGGGCCGCAAGCTGCCGCTGATCGACCGCGTGCAGATCTCGATCATCGAAGAGTCGCAGCCACGCTGGCTGTCTTTCCTGAATGCCGAGCAGGACCTGCTCGACCAGTTGCCGGCGGACTTTGCAAATATCGCGGTGCCCAACGACCAGCTCGCGCCGAACCTCAAGAAGCAGGGCATCGGCCTCGTGCGTTACCCGCGCGCCGATGTCTCGGTGAGCTACTTCGCCATGGAGCACCCGGTCGTCGGCGGTTACGAGCCACACAAGGTGGCGCTGCGCCGCGCGATTTCTCTGGCAGTGGACATCGAGCGCGAAATCCGCCTCGTGCGCCGCAACCAGGCGATCCCCGGCCAGAGCCCGATCGGGCCGCAGACCTTCGGCTACGACCCGGCGTTCAAGTCCGAGATGAGCGAATACGACCTGCCACGCGCCAAGGCCCTGCTCGACCTGCATGGCTACGTCGACAAAGATGGCGATGGTTGGCGCGAGCAGCCCGGCGGCCAGCCGCTGCAACTGCTCTACGCCACCCAGCCCGACCAGCAGAGCCGCCAGCTCATCGAGCAGTGGAAGCGCAATATGGACGCGCTGGGCTTGCGCATCGACTTCAAGGCCGCCAAGTGGCCAGAAAACCTGAAGGCCAGCCGCGCCGGCAAGTTGATGATGTGGGGCGTCGGCTGGAGTGCGGGCGTGCCCGATGGCGACACCTTTTTGGCGCTCGGTTATGGCCCCAACAAGGGCCAGGCCAACCACGCACGCTTCGACCTGGCGGCGTTCAACAAACTCTACGAAATCCAGCGCGAAATGCCGGACGGCGCTGAGCGGCTGGCAACCATGACCGAGGCCAAAAAAGTGATGGTCGCCTACATGCCGTACAAGATCCACGCCCACCGCATCTTCAGCGACATGACACACCCTTGGGTCATCGGCTACCACCGCAATATCTTCGTCCGCGAATTCTGGAAGTACGTCGATATCGACAACGCCGAACTCGCGCGCCGCGCCAAATGAAAGCCTCGACGATGAAACTGATCACAATGAAGCGCACGGCCGCCCGAAGATTCATTGACCCCCTCGGGGGGCGGACGACGTATGTCGTCGGCCTGGGGGCGCTCTTTACCTGCCTGCTGCTGGGCACCGTCAGCGCCGGTGCGCAGGCGCAACCGGCCGCCAAGACCACCGCTGACGCGACACCTAACGCGACACCGAAAGTGCTGCGTTATGCCTTCCCGGTCGGCGAGACTGGCTTCGACCCGGCGCGCATCGTCGACCTCTATTCGCGCATCGTCACCGGCCATATCTTCGAGAGCCTGTACACCTACGACCACCTGGCGCGGCCGGCGAAGTTCAGGCCGGCGCTTGCCGACGGCATGCCGGTGCATTCAGAAGACTTCCGCACCTGGACGGTGAAGGTCAAGCCCGGCATCTATTTCCAGGACGACCCGGCTTTCAACGGCAAGAAGCGCGAAGTCGTGGCTGCCGACTTTGTCTACGCTTTCAAGCGCATCGTTGACCCGGCGAACAAGAGCCCGGTCGTGGCCGGCATCCTGGACACCAAATTCCTCGGCCTGGCAGCGCTGCGCGAAAGATCCAACAAGGACAAAAAACCCTTCGACTACGACACCCAAATCGAAGGCCTGCGCGCGCTCGACCGCTACACGATCCAGTTCAAGATAGAAGAAGCGCGGCCGCGTTTTATCGACACCCTGGCGGCACACGACCTCTTCGGGGCGGTGGCGCGCGAGGTGGTTGAGAAGTACGGCGAAGATATCGCCGCGCACCCGGTCGGCACCGGGCCTTTCAGGCTCAAGGAATGGCGGCGCAGCGCGAAGATCGTGCTCGAGCGCAACCCGACCTACCGCGAGGTGGTCTATGACGCCGAACCCGCCGCCGACGATGCCGAAGGCCAGGCCCTGCTGGCCAAATTCAAGGGCCGGCGCCTGCCGATGATCGACGGCGTCGAGATCTCGATCATCGA
>JANOKR010000097.1:0-5268 GCA_031419315.1 Betaproteobacteria bacterium | reverse complement strand
GCCGTCAGCAAAGCCATCGCGAACCTGGAACGCGTGGGCGACGAAGCCGCGCGCATCGCGCGCACGACGCAGCGGCTGATCAGCGCCGGCGTCTCCACGCGGCTGCCTGTGGCCGACCTGCAGTTCGAAGCCCAACTGGCGATCGCGCTGCTGCGCAAGGCGCTCGATGCATTTGCGCGCCTGGATACCGGTCGCGCGCTCGAGGTGCTCAAGCAGGACGACCAGATCGACCAGGAGTTCGACGGCCTGCTGCGCAAGCTCATCACCTACATGATGGAAGACCCGCGCACGATCTCGTCGAGCATCGACCTCATCTTTGTGGCCAAGGCCATCGAGCGTGTTGGCGACCACGCCAAGAATCTCGCCGAGGCGATCATCTACGTGGTCAAGGGCACCGACGTCAGGCACACCTCGGTCGAAGCCGTCGAGGATGCGATCCGCTGATGCACAAGACGACGAAGCTGCAGGCATGAACAAGATCCTGATCGTTGAAGATGAGTCGGCGATTGCCGAGCTGATCGCAATCAACCTGCGCCATGCGGGTTTCGCGGTGCTGATTGCCGCCAGCGCCGAAGCCGCGCAGGCCGAGGTCGACCGCGCCTTGCCCAGCCTGGTGCTGCTGGATTGGATGCTGCCGGGGCAGAGTGGCGTCGCACTGGCCCGCCGTTGGCGCGCCGATGTGCGCACCCGTGACCTGCCGCTGATCATGCTCACCGCGCGTGCCGAAGAGACCGACATGGTGCAGGGCCTGGACGCCGGCGCCGACGACTATCTGACCAAGCCCTTTTCGCCCAAGACGCTACTGGCGCGCATCCGCGCCGTGCTGCGCCGGCGCTCGCCGCAGGCGCTGGACGATGCGGTGCAGGTCTGCGGCCTGACGCTGGACCCGGCCACGCGCCGGGTCACAAAGGCCGTCGACGGCGAACTGCGCGAAGTGCGTGTCGGCCCGACCGAGTTTCGCCTGCTGCACTTTTTCATGACCCACCCCGAACGTGTCCACAGCCGGGCGCAGCTGCTCGACCGCGTCTGGGGCGACCATGTTTTCATCGAAGAGCGTACCGTTGACGTACACGTCAAGCGATTGCGCGAAGCGTTGTCGCCGGTGGGCAGCGCAACGTTGGTCGAAACCGTGCGCGGCGCCGGCTACCGCTTGAGCCAGATCAACACGATCGTCGCCGCCTAGACCTTCGCCGGCGGCATGGCGCGTTAGCATCGACAGCGATGAACTGGTTGCTGCCTCGAATGGTTGCCGCTGTGGTGGCCACGCTGGCCGGTGCTGCCATGGGCGGGCTCTTTGGCAGCCTGTTCGACGCGCCGGCAGGTTGGGCCGTGGCCGGCGCGGTGCTCGGCGCGGTGCTCTCCGCAGCGACCGACCGGGTGGGCGGTTACCGGCTGCTCGGCTGGTTGCGCAGCGAGCAGGAGCGCGAAGCGCCGCGCGACACCGGGTTCTGGGGCGAGATCGGCTACCGCACCGAACGTGTGCTGCGCACCCGCGAGCGCGAGATCGAGTACGAACGCGACCAGCTGCGGCAGTTTTTTTCGGCCATCGAAGCCTCGCCCAATGGCGTGCTCTTGCTCGATGTCAACGACCAGATCCAATGGTGCAACTCGGTCGCCGCGGCGCACTTCGGCCTCGACCCGCAGCGTGACCGTTTGCAGCGCGTGACCAACCTCGTGCGTGCGCCGGCGTTTGTTGCCTACCTTCAGGACGGGCGCTTCGACGAGCAGGTGCAGTTCCCAGGCCCCGGCGGCCAGGGCACGCTGACGGTGCTGGTGCGGCTGTATGGCGATGGCAAGAAGCTGGTGCTTTCGCAGGACATCACCGAGCGCGAACGTGCCGACGCGATGCGGCGCGACTTCGTCGCCAACGTCTCGCACGAGATTCGGACGCCTTTGACGGTGCTTGCAGGTTTTGTCGAAACCCTCGCCACGTTGCAACTCAGCGAGCCCGAACGCGCGCGGGTGTTGGTGCTGATGGAGCAGCAGACCCACCGCATGCAGGCCCTGGTGTCCGACCTGCTGACCCTGGCCCAGCTCGAAGGCAGCCCGCGGCCGGGTGCTGACCGCTGGGTGCCGGTGCAGGCCCTGATGAGCCAGGCCCTGGCCGAAGCGGCGGGCCTGTCGGCAGGGCGCCATCAGGTCAGCGTCGAAACCCCGCCGGCCGCCGAGATGGCTGAGATCGCTGGTGCGCCGGGTGAGCTGCAGAGTGCCTTGAGCAACCTCGTCAGCAACGCGGTGCGCTACACCGCCGAAGGCGGGCAGATCGACGTGCGCTGGCGCATCCGCCCCGACGGCGGGGCCGAGTTCGAAGTCGCCGACAACGGCGTCGGCATCGCCCGCGAACACCTGCCGCGCCTGACAGAGCGTTTTTACCGCGTCGACGGTAGCCGCTCGCGCGACACCGGCGGTACGGGCCTTGGCCTCGCGATCGTCAAGCACATCGTGCAGCGGCATGGCGGCGAAATCGACATCCAGAGCGAGTTGGGCAAGGGCTCGCGTTTCCGGCTCATCTTCCCATCGGCGCGGGTTCGTTCGGTTGCTGTTGCCGTTGACACGGCATCGGCCCCGGTCGGCGAGATGGCGTCGGCGTCACCGTTGGCGGCGGCGCCGTTAGCGTCGGTAGACTGAAATCACTTCGGTGCGGTCGGTCGGCCGGCGCAGCGTGGCGACAAGTTGCCAGCCGGGCACGATGTCGGCGATCGCGCCGCGCGTGATGCCGACGAGCACGCTGCACGATGCGGCGTTCACTGCCCCCGGCCTGGCATCGACGGTGTAGTGCCCGAAGACCTCGAACGAGGCGATCTGGGCGAGGCTGAAATTCTGCGCGACGATGCAGCGCGAATCGCCGATATGCGGCGCGGCGCGTTCGACCACGGCACGCGCGCTGCGCGCAAAGTCCAGCAACGGCAACCACAGCGTCATCAGCAGCAGCCAGCACAAGGCAACACCACCGGCCGGGATCACCAGGCTTTTCCACAATGCATGCTGGTGGCGCCCGGTGCGCCAGCGCACGAGGGCGATCCAGGCCAGCGTGCCGAGCGCTGCCAGAGCCAACTCGAGCAGCGAAAACGGCACCTCGAAACCCGGCGTGAGCTTGGCCACATTCGCCGCCCAACGTGCCGGCGAACCGGTTTGCATCGCGATGTACATGGCCCAGATGACGGCCACGCAGGCCGTAAAGAAGCACACCGAAAACCAGTCGATTGCCGCAGCGGCGCTGCGCCGCAGCGTCGGCAGCGCAAAGGCCGCCAGCACCGCCAGCGCCGGCAGCGCGAGCAGCAGCGCGCGGTCGTTGCCGCCCATCCAGATGCTCGCGGCACAGGCCGTGATCACCACCGATAGCGGCACCGAGACATGCCGGTTCAGCCATTGCCGGCGCCAGCGCCACAGGGTCCAGGCCGCGAGCGGCCAGACCGGCCACAAAAACCACAGCCACTGGCGCGCGATCTGTACCAGTTGGTCGCCGCGCAGGTTGAAACCAAAGCGCCACGCCCAACTGCCGATCGCCGTGGCGACGAGGGTCGCGACCAGCGTCGCTGCCGCCACCCAGACCGCGAAGTTGCGTGCCTGCGCGTACGCCGAGCGCGCGCAGATCAGGGTGCCCAGCAGGCCGAAGACGATGGCCATCGCCGGCGCGCCACTGGCTGCAAGCAGGGACAGCGAAACGATCACGCCCAGACGTGCCCGCCCGCTGCGATACGGCGCCGCGGCCAGGGCCCACAAGAAGACGCTGGTGGCGAACAGCTGGACCAGTTCGGGCGTCGTTTCGTGGCCGAGCTGTAGCAGGCCCAGGGTCGCGATGAGCGCAAGCAAGGCGCCGTCGGCCAGCGCGCGGGCATAGTCCACCGGCGCCGCCTCGCCGCCAAAAGCAAAGGCCAGCGGTTGCGCGGCTTCGGTGCGTGCGAGGTGAAATGTGGTGTACCAGGTGAAGGCCAGGGTCGCCGCGAGCAGCAGGCCAAACGGCAGGCGCGCCGCGAGCGCCGGGTCGACCAGCGGCGACAGCACGACGATGAAGGCCGCGCCCAACCAATGTGGCAGCAGGGCAGCGTCGACGGCCAAGCCACCGAGCATCGGCGTGAACCAGCCGCTGCGGCCCTCGGCCATCGCGCTCATCACGCCAAACGCAGTCACGTCGGCATTGCGCCAGGGGTCACGCCCGAAGATGCCCGGGATCACCCAGGCCGCGCAAAGGAGCAACAGCGCGAGCCGCGGCAGGCGCTGCGCAGCGCGTTGGGTGACGAGTGCCGGGTTGGGTCCGCTCATCTCGCCATCATGCCCGCAGGCCTGCCGCAGTCATGGCGCCAGCAAAAAATGCAGACGAAAAAAAGGCAGCCGAAGCTGCCGTCTTTTGGCCATCGAGGTGGGCCTACTTCTTGAGGCCGACACGCGCAAACTTGTTGCGGAACTTCTCGACCCGGCCGCCGAGGTTGTCGACGCTTTTTTGCGTGCCGGTGTAGAACGGATGCGACTCGCTGGTCGACTCCAGCTTCATCAGCGGCAGCTCGCGGCCGTCTTCCATCTTGATCGACTCCTTGGACTGCAGGCAGCTGCGGGTCACAAATTTGAAGCCGTTGGACAGGTCCACGAAACAGACTTCGCGGTACGCCGGATGGATGCCATCTTTCATGAGAAAACCTCGCTTGATTGGATCGGGAGCCACGCTGCGGACTGCTGCGCACTTGCCGTAGAAGCGCCAAACCTCGAATTATAGCCCGAGTGCGCTGGATCAGCCTGAGATCAGCCCACGCTCACCCGCCGCGGCGCATCATGTCGAAGAAGTCCAGGTTGTTCTTGCTCGCTTTCATCTTCTCGAGCATGAACTCCATCGACTCGATCTCGTCCATCGGGTAGAGCAGTTTGCGCAGGATCCAGGTCTTTTGCAGGATCTCCGGCTTGAGCAGCAACTCTTCGCGCCGGGTGCCGCTCTTGTTGATCAGGATCGACGGGTAGACACGCTTTTCGGCCATCCGGCGGTCAAGGTGGATCTCGCAGTTGCCGGTGCCCTTGAACTCTTCGTAGATGACCTCGTCCATGCGGCTGCCGGTATCGATCAGCGCGGTGCCGATGATCGTCAGCGAGCCGCCTTCTTCGACGTTGCGCGCGGCGCCAAAAAAGCGCTTCGGGCGTTGCAGCGCGTTGGCGTCGACACCGCCGGTGAGCACCTTGCCTGACGAGGGCAGCACGTTGTTGTAGGCGCGCGCCAGGCGCGTGATCGAGTCGAGCAGGATGACGACATCCTTCTTGAGCTCGACCAAACGTTTAGCGCGT
>JANOKR010000096.1:0-17336 GCA_031419315.1 Betaproteobacteria bacterium | reverse complement strand
TGCTACCGCCTTCGGAGCGGCAGTGGTTGGCGCCGGCGCCGCGGGACACGAGGCGACGCCGGGTTCGACGTAGTAGAAGCTCTGGCAAGCGCCGTGCTCTGCGCCCACGGCCAAGGCGAGCACCAACAGGGTTCTGCACACTGCACTCATCGTCGGCCCCGAGGGTCTCACGATGCCCATCTCACCCCACAGCACGCGTCGCGGGCACCTGCCGGTCTCGCGACCACGAACGGATCACTTCAAGGACAGCACGTATTTCGCCAGAATGCGCGCCTCGGCGGCCGAGACTTGCGGCTGCGGCGGCATCACGTCTGGGCCCCAAACGCCAGTGCCACCACGCCTGATCTTCTTGGCGAGCAACTCGGTCGCGTTTTTCTGATCGGCGTACTTGGCTGCGACCTCCTTGAAATTGGGGCCGTACTTCCTCTTGTCGACCTGATGACATGCGAGGCAGTTCTTTTTCACGACGAGGTCCTGATCAGCGCGCACCGGCCCCGCGACGCCGAACAAGCCAGTCACGCCAATCGCGGCAATCGCGGCAATCCATCCAGGCATGATTCGCAACGGGTTCTCCTTCGTCCTGCAAAAAGACAAACGCGCTGCCTCGCTCCTGCGCGGCAGCGCGTTTTTGCGTTGCTTTACTCCGGCTTCACACGGATGATCTTGCCCTGTTCCTCAAGCGCGACAAACAGATCGCCGTCAGTGCCCAGTTCGCAAGCACGGAAGCGTCCGGCAACCGTCGGCCACGGGAAATCGGTCTTCGTTGCTGACAAGCCATCGGCACTGACCTTCAGCAGATCGAGGCGGTTGCCCACCGCAGTGGCGTGAATGCCGATACCGGCATAGCCGACCACCATCTGGCCGTTCCAGTCCTTCCACTTCGCGCCCGTCAGGAAGGCGTTGCAGAACATCCCCTGTGACAGCCCGTTGTTGTTCCACGCCGGCTTCATCGCCTTGGGGTAGGTCTTGAGATCGGTCATGGGCATGAAGGCCGCGCGCTTCTTGGGATCCATGGCGCCCATCTGGTTGGGCGAGTAGCCGCAGTAGTCGTCGGAGCAGTCCTTGCGGCCCGCCATGTTGGGGCGCGGATCCCAACCGGCATTGCCGCCATTGACCAGAGCGGTCACTTCGTCGGTGTGCCACGGGCCATTTTCGGCGGTGAAGGGGCGGTTGTCGCTCGGCCGGAACGCGATGCCCTGGGGATTGCGGTGACCATAAGTGAAGACGCGCGGGTCGAAGCCGGCCGGCGGCTTGTTGTCCGCGGCGGCCTTGCCATCCCTGTCGACGCGCAGCACCTTGCCGCCGATGTACGTCGGACCCTGCGGCCCGGCACCCAGGTGGTTGTCGCCCGTCGTCACGTAGAGAAAACCATCGGCGGGACTGAATCGAATGCGGCCGCCGTTGTGCGCCCCAGGGCCGCCAAAGGGATGCTTGGTGGCCTTGGGCTTGTAGCCGATGTCGCCGACGATATCGGTGCGATCCGTAACGCCCGTCATTGCATCGTTGAGCTTGAACCGCATCACCCGGTTGCCAAGCTTGCCGCCGAGATTGGAGCTGGAGTACACATAGATGAAGCGATTGCTGGCGAACTGGGGGTCGACCGCAACGCCCATCATGCCGGCCTGTCCGTCGCAGAACAGGTCAGCGCTTGCCGACGAATAGCCGGCGGTGGTGCCGACGCCATGCAGCTTGTTGATGGCGCCTGATGCAACGCGAACAGAAAGTCCCTTGCACTTCTCGGTGAAGAACATGGTGCCGTCCTTCATGAACGCCATGTCCCAAGGCGAATCGAGCTTGTCGACGAAGTCCGCAGTCGTTACGGTCGGTGCAGCTGCGAACAAGCTGCCCGACAGGGCCAAGCCAACGGAAGCCGTCAAAACCATTCTCATCATCTGCGCCATGTCTTCTCGCTCCTATGTTTAGTGAATCAGTCGAATACGGTTTCCAACCATCCGACCACTTGCGAAGCCGCTTGCAACTGTTCTGGTGCAAGCGCTCGCGCTACCGATGGGACTTCAGACCCAGCGCGTCATCTAGTCGTGGAAACCCGAGTCCCGCCCACACTGCGGCGATATCGTCCTCCGCCTGTCCCGCAGCTCGGCAGCGCAGCAACCCCATCAAGGCTTGAGCAAGCGCCCGGTTGTCTCTGTTCTTGCCGATCAAAACCCGGGAAGCCAGCCTCGATCGATCGCGCCGCGATGCATCAACCCCGCTCGCGCAGCCGCATCGTCAACCCGACCGGCAGCATCGTGAACGACAGATGTTCGCGCGCTTCGCCGCCATCGGGTGTGTCGACGGCCACGATGTCGAAGCGGCCGAGCAGGGTGGCCATCGCGATCTTCATCTCGAGCATCGCCAGGTAACGCCCGGGGCAGATGCGCGGGCCGGCGCCGAAGGGCATCGAGATGCGCTTGGCGGCGCTGGCCTGGGCCGCCGGGCCGCCTTCAGTCAGCCAGCGCGAGGGGTCGAAAGCGGCGGCGTTGGGCAGGTGCAATTCACTCACGCTGTCACGCCGCATCAGGTTGATGACCACCCGGCCGGCGGGGATCAGCACATCGCCGACGGTGATGTCCTTGATTGCTTGCAGCGGCAGCACCGGCGCCACCGGTTTGAGGCGCATCGTCTCGTGGATGCAGGCTTCGACAAAGGGCAGGTCGGCCATCTGCTCCATCGTCAGTTCAGTGCTGCCATCGGTCACCCCGCGCACCTCGGCCACCGCGCGGGCCAGCACTGCCGGATGGCGCCAGAGCAGGTGGATCATCCAGGCCAAGGTGTTGGCGGTGGTGTCTTCGCCAGCGAGCAGCATCGTCAGCACATTGCCGGCAACCTGGCCGTCGTCGATGCCGCTGTCGGGTTGGTCGGCGGCGGCGATCATCGCTTCGAGCAGGTTGCCCGGGTTCTCGCGCAGCGTCGGGTCGGCGGCCATGCGCGCGCGCGCCTGCTGCACAAAACCGTCGACCGACTTGATGACTTCGCGGATGCTGCGCTCGACCCGCCGGTCGGTGGGTGATCGCACGATGCGCCAGGTGGCGATCGGCGCAAACAGGCGCTTGAAGATCGCCGGGAAAAGTTTGTCCAGATGCCGCTGGATGATGTCGTCGTCGGACTCCAGCGTATTCACGCTCGCCCCGAAAGCCAGCCCGGCGATGGTGTCGACGGTGTAGCGCATCAGGTCGGCCTGCAGGTCGATCGCGCGGCCTTGGCGCGCGGCCGTGGTCCAGCGCCCGGCCAGGCGCAGCGCCACCGCTTGCAGCGACGGAAAATAACGTTTCACATGAGCCGGATCAAAACCGGCCATGACCATTCGCCGCTGGCGCTTCCAGACCTCGCCGTTGGCGCCAAAGACACCCGGCTGCAAGCCGAGTTCGAGCCAGATTTCTTGCAGCCGCGAGGTGCGGCTGAAACCGTCGGGGCGGCTGCGCAGCACGGTCGCCACCGCTTCATGGTCGCCGATCACGACGATGCGGCGCGGGCCGATTTTGATCTTGAAGTAGGGGCCGTACTGCCGTGCCCAGGCTTCAAGCTGCAAGTGCAGTTTGGCGGGGTCGATTTCCAGCGCATTGCCGAACCAGGGCAGGCCGCGCGGGCCTGGCAGGTCGTTCGCGTGGCGGATCGGCTTGTCGCTGGCCGCAGCCGGCGCTTCGAGGGTCTCGGTGTTGATGGTGAACTCCTTGGCTTCAGTGTTGATGCGACTCAGGCCTCAGCCGCTCAGGCCCAGACCACCGCGCCGGTTGTGCCGTACCAGGCATCGACCTGGCCGGCGACCGACGCTTCGATGCGGCTGCGCTTAATTTTCATCGTCGGGGTCAGGCAGCCGTTGTCGATCGACCAGGGCGCGCTGGCGACCACCAGCATCTGCAGACGTTCGTGGCTGGCGAGTGCCTCGTTGACGCTGTGCAGCAGCGTCGTCAATTCGGACTCGACCTTGGCGCGCACCGTGGCGTCAGCCAACTGCGGCCGCAGTGGTTCTGCCAAAACGAGCACCGCATAAGCGGCTGGCTGGCCGAGGCCGGAGACCATCGACAGCTCGACCATCGGGTGGGCATTGAGGCTGTTCTCGATCGGCGCCGGCGCGACATATTTGCCCTTCGCGGTCTTGAACAATTCTTTCTTGCGGCCGGTGAGTTGCAACTGGCCCTGGGCGTTGTAGCGGCCGAGGTCGCCGGTGTGGAAAAAGCCGTCGTCGGTAAAACACTCGGCGTTCAGGTCGGGGCGTTTGTAGTAGCCGACCATGCGGCCCGGCGACTTGACGAGCACCTCGCCGTCGTCGGCGATGCGCGCCTGCACGCCGTCGAGCGGCACACCGACACAGCCGGCCGGGCCGGGCTCGATGGGCGAGCTGTGCGAGTAGGCAAAGTCCTCGGTCATGGCATAACCTTCGATCATGTTCAGGCCGATGCGGCGATACCACTGCAACAAGGGCACCGGCAGTGGCGCCGAGCCGCTGCCCGCCCGCACGACATCGCCGAGCCCGAGGCTCGCGCGCACCTTCTGGCCGACCGCGCCGGCCAGCACCGGGTTGTCGAGCATCGTGTCGAGCTGCGCCGCCGGCATCGACGCCAGCACGCCCTGCTGGAACTTCAACCACAGCCGCGGCACCGAGATGAAGTGGGTCGGCCTGGCACGTTTGAGGTCGGCCATGAAACTCGCCAGCGATTCGGTGAAATAGACATGGCTGCGGCCGCCGATGAAGGCCGCGCACTCGACCCAGGCGCGTTCATAACAATGTGCCAGCGGCAGGTACGACAGCATCCGGCGCGGCATATCGCCGTCCTGCGCAAGGCCGATATTGACGATGCCCTGCGTCGCATTCGTGACGCTGGCAAAACTCTGCATCACGCCCTTGGGCTGGCCGGTCGACCCCGAGGTGTAGAGCAGCATCGCGATGTCGTCGGGCTGGCGCTGCGGCCTACCCTGCAGTGGCGCAGTGCGCGCGACGATGGCATCCCAGGTCTCGAAGCCGGTGTCGGGCGCCAGTGGCAATTCGATGCAGGGCAGGCCGGCCGGCACCGCGGCGGTCATTGCGGCTTTTTGCTGCGCCCAGCCGTCGAGCTTGCCGATGAAGAGCAGCCTCGCTTCGCTGTGCTCGAGTACAAAGCGGATGTTGTCGGCGGTCTCGGTCGGGAAGATCGCCACCGTGGTGCCGCCGGCCATCCACACCGCCAGATCGACCATGAAAAAGTGCGCGCTGTTCTTGGCCAGCATCGCGATGCGCGCACCGGGCTCGAAGCCCAGGCTCTGCAAATGCGCGGCCATCCTGCGCGCCTGGTCAAGTGTCTGCGCCCAGGTGTAGTCGATCACCTGGCCGCCGCCGACGGGCTGGGTCAGAAAGACCTCGTCGGCACGCGCCGCCTCGTGTGCATAGACATGGTCCAGGATCAGGCGGGATTGGCTCATCAGGGTCGGCGCGGTGGCTGCTGCAGGCGGGTCATTCTGAGCCGGCCTGGACGCCACGCAATGCAGGCCAACCCTGCGCGGCTGCCGGCGTAGAGTCGGCGGGCCATGAAACCAGCCGCAGCGCATCACGACGAGTCCGACACCCGGATCACCACGCTGCTCAACGGCGTGCGCGTCCTCACGCTGCACATGCCGCAGGCGCTGACCGCCAGCGTGGGCATCTTTGTGCACAGCGGCAGCGCGCATGAAAGCCGGCCGCTCAACGGGGTTGGGCATTTTGTCGAGCACATGCTTTTCAAGGGCAGCCACAGCCGCGACTGCCACCGCATCAACCTGGATGCAGAGATGCTCGGTGCCGAGGTCAACGCGCATACCGACAAGGACCACACCGCGTTCTACATGCGCGGTGTCGCCGCCGACGCACCGCAGTTTGTGGCCATGCTCGCCGACATCGTCTGCAACCCGTCGTTTCCGGCGGCCGAGATCGAACGCGAGCGTGAGGTGCTGCTGCAGGAGTTGATGGAGGTCGAAGACGACCCGATGGACACCGCCTTCCAGCTCTTCGACCAGGCCTGCTGGGGCCTGCACCCTGCTGCGCAGCCGGTGATCGGCAGCCGCGGCAACCTGCAGCGCCTGGCGCGCGCTGACCTTGCCGCCTGTGTCGAACAACAGTACACCGGGGCGAATATGGTCGTTGCCGCGGCGGGATGCATCGACGCGGCGCAGATCGTGCAAGCGGCCCGCGTCGCATTCGCCGCCTTGCCACGCGGCAGCGAGCATCACATCGCCGCGCCTGCCTGGGCCGGTGGGGTGCGCTCGCGCCGGTTGGCTGGCACTGGCCAGACTCACATCGTGCTGGGTTATCCGTTGCCGGCACTCGGCGCGGGTGATGCAGCCCTGGATGCGGCCTGCGAGATGGCCGCGGCGGTGTTTGGCGAAGGCATGAGCTCGCCGCTGCTGGCCGAACTGCGCGAGCGCCGCGGGCTGGTCTACCACGCCAGTTGTGCGGCTGACCGCTTCGAGTTTGGCGGCCAGTTCGTGATCGAAGCCTCGTTTGCGCCGGCCAAGCTCGAGGAGCTGTTGCGCGAGGTGATGCGCCTGCTGCGCCAGCACGCCGAGCGCATCGACAGCGTCGATCTGGCGCGCGCGCGCAAGCAGTTGACGGTGCGCCTGCTGCGCCACCAGGAACGCGCTTCGCGGCGCATCGAAGCGTCGGTGCTTGAGCTGTTTGCGCTCGGCCGGCTGCGGCCGATGACGCAGCGGCTGGACGCGCTGGCCGCTGTCAGCGCGGCGCAGGTGCGCGCCGTCTTTGCCAGCCTGCTGCAGGCCCCGCAGGCGTTGGCGATCACCGGCGCGGTGGGCCGCGCCGTGGCGCAGCGCGCGCTGGCGGCCATCGGCGGTTTCGACACGAGCGACATCGTCGTCGGGGGCGGCGAGGGCGTCGAGCGCAGCGGCGGCGGCACGGGTTGCTGATCCGGCCGCTTTGTCGGTCGTCGCTCAATTTCAGGCGCCAGCCGCCGAAATAGGGTCAGCCCACCCAATCGCCACGCGCCGTTCGCTGGTGGGCGCGGCCGAGGGCATCCGCCCGTGAGCCGCCCCTGGCTTGCAAGCCGGAGCCGGCAGCGCGCTAACAAAAAAGAGGTCGCGGCAATGAGAACCTGGCTGCTTCGATGGTTTGCACCGCGGCCCAGCGCGCCGGCCGCGGTGCTGCGGCGCAGTGTGCCGGCACCTGAATCTGCCCCCGCTGCGGCGGCGCCGACAGCGGCGCCAGCGCTAGCGCTAGCGCCAGCGCGCGCGGCGCCGGTCGACAGTGCCCATGATCTCGATTTTTTCGCTGTCGTGCTGGGCGCAGCCGGTGACCGGCAGGCCGCGCCGGGTGTCCGCGAGCAGCAACTGGTACAGGCGCTCGATCGCCTCGCCGACGACCGATCAACCCACGCTTCGCTGCTGCCACGCTCTGCTGCGGTGGTGCCGCAGTTGCTGGCGCAGCTGCGCGGCCCGAAGACCTCGCTGGCGTCGCTTTCGGAGCAGGTCTCGCGCGACCTGACACTGGTCGCCGAGGTCATCCGCATGGCCAACAGCGCTTATTACCGCCGGCCTGAAGCGGTGGTCGAGCTCGAACATGCGATCCAGGTGCTGGGTATCAACGGCATGCAAAGTGCCATCGCCCGCGCGGTGATGAAACCGCTCATCGACGTGCGCAGCGGCGACATCGCCAAGGCCGGCGCGCCGCGGCTGTGGTTGCACACCGACCACAAGGCGCAGTTGTGCGCTGCGCTGGCGCGCGACGAACGCCTGGACCCCTTCGAGGCCTACCTGACGGGGCTCGTGCACGACGCCGTCTGGTCGGTCGTGATGCGCACGATGGACTTGGCCGGCAGTGGGCCCGCCTGGGGTCTGGATGCCGGTTTTGTGCAGGCGCTGGGCCTGCGCCGCGACCGTCTGTTCGGCGCCATCGCGCGGCAGTGGAAATTGTCCGACGCCTTGAGCCAGGTTGCCGCCGAGGTCGCGCAGGCCGGTCTGGCCGGGGCGTCGTCAGCGCAAGGCCGGCTGCTGTTTGCCGCCGACCACCTGGCATCCCTGATCAGCGCTGCCGACACCGCCGGCGCCGGCGACGTCGAAGCCTCGGCGGCGCCGCTGCTGGCCACGCTCGGGGCGTCGGCGAATGGCTGCTACCGGGCCCTGGCCGCGCCATCGGCACCGGCCGCAGCGTCGGCGTGAAGGCGCTGCATTGCCGCAACGAAGGCCGCCGATCTTGCTGAGGGCGAGGTCGCTGCGTCATTCACTGCGCCACCCACCGCGCCACTCACCGCATCATGGGCCGCAGCACCCGCTGCCAGCACCCGCCGGCCGGCGACCCAGACCTCGCTGAAGGCGGGCGCGTCGGTCGCAAAAACCAGGCCGTCGAGGGTGTGTGAAGTCGGCAGGCCGAGCAGCCCGGGTGCGTTCGCGTCGACGACCAGCAGGTCGGCACGCGCGCCTGGCATGAATCCCCAACGCTCAAAACCAGCGGCAGCAGCACCGCCGGCCAGCGTGCGGCCAAAGAGCCGGGCGGCGGTGGCGTCGATGCCGATATCGGGCCGCGCGGCGACGTTGCGCTGGCGCAAGGCCAGGCGCTGGCCGTAGTCGAGCCAGCGCAGTTCTTCGGCAACGCTGCGGCTCATCTGGCTGTCGGAGCCGATCGACAGCGGCGTGCTGCTGGCCAGCCAGCGTGGCAGGTCACACAGGCCGTCGCCGAGGTTGGCTTCGGTGCTCGGGCAAAGCACCACGCCGGCACCGCTGGCCGCGACCGCGTCGATCTCGGCCGGCAGCGCGTGCGTCGCGTGCACGAGCTGCCAGCGCCGGTCCAGCGGCAGTTCGCGCATCAACCATTCGATCGGGCGCGCGCCGGTGGCCAAGAGGCAGTCGTCGACCTCGCCGGTCTGCTCGGCGATGTGGATGTGGACCGGGCCGGCATCACCGTCGAGCCGCTGCACCAGCGCCTTGATCGACGCCGCCGCCGCGGCACGTAGCGAGTGGATCGCGACGCCGGCGCTGACCAGCGGCAGGCCGAGCGCACGGATGCCGTCGCGCATCGCGAGCACGCTGTTCACGGTGGTCGCAAAACGCCGCTGGTCGGGGCGCAGTTGTGACTGCGAAGGCGCGAAGCCGGCCCTTTCGTAGAGCACCGGCAGCAGCGTCAGCCCGATGCCGGTATCGGCCGCGGCCTGCACCAGCGCGTGGCTCATCGACAGCGGGTCGGCGTAGGCGCTGCCGTCGGTGTCGTGGTGCAGGTAGTGGAACTCGCAGACCTGGGTGTAGCCGCCGGCCAGCAGCTCGGTGTAGAGCTGGGTTGCGACGGCGCGCAGCGTGTCGGCATCGATGCGCAAGGCGACGCCGTACATGCGGTCGCGCCACGACCAGAAGTCGTCTTGCTCAGCTCTGCGCCGCTCGGCCAGGCCGGCAAAAGCGCGCTGGAAAGCGTGACTGTGCGCGTTGACCAGGCCGGGCAGTGCGGGGCCGCCGATCAGCGTTGCGCCGGCGGGGGCGGCGCTGTCGGGCGTGATCGAAATCCAGTGCCCGTCAGCGCCGGCGACCATCAGCACCGCATCGCGCCAGCGACCGCCGACCCAGGCCTGCGGCGCCCACAATGTTAGCGCTGTCATCGCTGCTGTCATCGCTGCTGTCATTGTGGCCGCCAATCGACCATCACCTGCACCAGCAAACGCAGCAGCGGCGTGACCTGCGCGGCGCGCTCGTCGTTCCAGCGGTAGGGCTTTGATTCGTCCATGTAGGCGCGCCAGCACATCTCCAGCTGCACGGCATGCAGACCGCGCTGCGGCTGGCCGAAGTGGCGCGTGATGTGGCCGCCCTTGAAGCGGCCATCTGTGACATGGCTGTAGGTCTGCTGCGCCGCGAAGACCGCTGACAGCGCAGCGCGCAGCGCCGGCGCACAACTGCTGCCGTTGACGGTGCCCAGGTTCATGTGCGGCAGCGTGCCTTCGAACAGCCAGGGCAGTTCGCTCTTGATGCTGTGCGCGTCGAAGAGCACCGCATGGCCATGCGCGGCGTGCAGGCGGTCGAGCTCGTTTTGCAGCGTGTCGTGATACGGCTGCCAGTAGGACGTGATGCGCCGCTCGACTTCAGCCGCGTCAGGCGCTGCGCCGTCGTCGCCTTCGTCGCCGTCGCGATAGAGCGGATCGCCGGTAAAAGCGCGTGTCGGGCAGAGCTCGGTATTGTTCCGCCCCGGGTACATCGGCTGGTTGTCGCTGCTGCGGTTGAGGTCGATCAGGTAGCGGCTGTAGGCCGGCACGATCAGGCTCGCGCCTTGCTCGACCGCAAAGGCATACAGGCGGTCGAGAAACCAGTCGGTATCTTCCACCGCCAGCGCGCGCTCGACATACCGCGGTTGCTGGTCGGCCGGGATCAAGGTGCCCACATGCGGCAGGCTGATGAGCAGCGGCGCATGGCCGCGGTGCAGCGTGAAGACGGCGCCTTCACTGCGTGGTGGTGGGTGGGCTTGTGCCTTGGCAATGGCGTTCATCGGCTGCGCTCCACGCCACCAAAGATGACCCGCCGGCAGGGGTTGGCGGGCGCGATGGCGTAGGCCATCTCGCGTGGATGTTCAGCCGCCCAGACCACGAAGTCGGCGCGCTGCCCGGCAGCGAGACGACCACGGTCGTGCAGGCCGAGCGCGCGCGCGGCGTTCACGGTGACGCCGCGCCAGGCTTCTTCGGGTGTCAGGCGGAAGAGGGTGCAGGCCATGTTCAACATCAGCAACAACGAGTGCACCGGCGACGAGCCCGGATTGTGGTCGGTGGCGATCGCAATCGGCACGCCGGCATCGCGCAGCGCCTGCACCGGCGGCAGCTTGGTTTCGCGCAGAAAATAGTAAGCACCGGGCAGCAACATCGCCACCGTGCCGGCGCGGGCGATCGCGTCGATGCCGGTGGCCGAGAGGTGTTCGAGATGGTCGCAGCTCAACGCACCGTAACCTGCGGCGAGGGCGCTGCCGCCGAGGTCGCTGAGCTGTTCGGCGTGCAGCTTGACCGGCAGGCCGAGGGTTTGCGCGGCCTTGAAAACCCGTTCGGTCTGCTCAACGCTGAAGGCGATGTTTTCGCAAAAAGCATCCACCGCATCGACGAGGCCCTGGGCGTGCAGCGCCGGCAGCCAGGCGCAGACGGCGTCGATATAGTCGTCGGCGCGGCCGGCAAATTCAGGCGGCAGCGCGTGTGCGGCGAGCGAGGTCGTTTGCACCGTGACCGGCAGCTCGGTGCCGATCCTGCGCGCCACGGCGAGGCAGCGTGCCTCGTGGAGTTCACTCAGGCCGTAGCCGGATTTGATCTCGATCGTGGTCACCCCTTCGGCCATCAGCGTCCGGGCGCGGGCTGTCGCTGCGGTGAAAAGTTGGCCATCGGTGGCGGCCCGGGTGGCGGCCACCGTCGAGCGGATGCCACCACCGGCGCGGGCGAGTTCTTCGTAGCTCGCGCCTTGCAGGCGTTGCTCGAATTCCGCCGCGCGGTCACCGCCGTAGACGAGGTGGGTGTGGGCGTCGATCAGGCCGGGGGTGACGAGGGCGCCGCCGAGCTCATGTTCGTCATCGACTTGAATTCCCGGCGGCAGCGTTGACCGCAGCGCCGAGGTCAATTCAGCATCCGGCCCGACCCAGCGCAGCGTGTCGCCTGCGACGAGCATCGCGCCGTCATCGATCCAGCCCCAGGGCGTGCCGGCGCTCATCGTGGCCAGCCGCGCGTGGCGCCAGAGGCTGGTCTTGGGTCTGACTTTCATGCCGAGAGTGTCAGCCACCAGGCACGGCCAGGGTCGAGCAGGGTCCAGACGCTTGCGTCCGGGGTGTCGGACCAGAGCAGCGTGCCGGCGGGCAGCAGCTGGGCCACGCCGTCGCAGTCGACGCGCACCGGGTCTGCGGTGTAGATCGCGCGCCAGCGGTAGTCGCCGTCGAGCGTCGAGGCCGCAGCGGCGCGGTGCATGCCGGCCTCACCGACACCGACGCCGACACCGACACCGACACCATCACCATCACCATCACCATCACCATCACCAGCGCGCCGCGCCATCAGGTTCAGGTCCTGGGTCGGGCCGCTGATCAAGCGGCAGCCGGGCGCGGCTTCGCCGTCGAAGTGCAGCGGTGCATCGTCGGGGCCGACAGCAACATCGCCTGCGGGCAGACCGAGCACGACACCGGCGCCATCGATTACCGCAAACCAGCGGTGAATGCCGTCGAAGGCTGAAAACGGGCCAGCCTGGTTGATGTCGGCGACGCTGACGCGCAGCAGCCAGCCTTGGGCATCGGGCCAGGCGAGTAACTCGTGCGTGACACCGCCGCCGTTGCGCCAGGGCTGTGCGGCGATGCCTGCCAGATGGACCTGTTTCATGGCCGCTTCATGGCCGTTTCAGGCCGGCGCCAGCAGCAGCGGAAACAGCGCATGTGCCATCGGCGCACCATCAGCGAGCTCGTCGGCCAGGCCGGGAAAGTCGGGCGATGTCTTCCAGCGCCGCGGCGCGTGGCGCATGTCGTCGCCGAGAACGCGGACTGAAAAAACCCGCCGCCGGATATCGGCGTCGACACCCGCGGTGGCGTGCAAGGTGAGCATGTGAAAACACACCAGGTCGCCGGGTTCGAGCGCCCAGCCAATGATCGGCTGCTGGCTGCTTGTGCTGTTGCGAAGGGCTTCGCGCATGTTGTCGAAATTGGGCAGTTCGGCGAGCGCACCTTCGGGGAACCACTTCGCCTGGCGGTCCATGAAGGTGCGTGGCATCAACCAGGGCCCGAGGTGCGAACGGCTGAGAAATTCGAGCGTCGAATGGCGTCGCACCGGGTCGACGGGGATCCAGAAACTCGCGTTCTGCATGCCGCTGACGTTGTAATAAGGCTGGTCCTGGTGCCAGGGTGTCGGCGCCTTGGTGCCGGGCTCCTTGGTCAGCATATGGTCGTGGTACAGGCGCACGCTGCGGCTTTGCATCAGCAGCGCCGCGGCTTCGGCCAGCGGCGAGCCGAAGATGAAGTCGCGGTAGTCGCTGTTGTGCTGCCAGTTGCAGAAGTCTTCGATAAAAAACCCCGGGTCATCGGGCTGGCTGGCGACGATCGCCCGCGGGCTCGGGTGCGCCAGGTTGTGGTCGATGCCGCGGCGCAGGGTGTCGACTTCCGGCCCAGACAGCAGGCCGCGCAGACAGACCGCACCGTCGCGCTGGTAGTCGGCCACCAGCGCCGGCGTGACGACTGCAGCGGCGCGTTGCGCGAGTAGAGCGTCGCGTGAATGGTCACGTGAATGGTCACGTGAAAAACCACGAGACACGACTTCGCTTGTGTTGTTCATCACGGCGCAAATTCCCCTTGCAGGCTGTACCGCGTGCCGGGATGCACCAGGCGCGCGATCGTGATCGGCGCTTCGCGGCTGAAGGTGCGGCGCACGACGATCAGGCAGGGTTGATCGGCGTCGATGTGCAGCAGCGCGGCCTCTTGCGTCGTGGCGCGTGCCGACTCGATTGAATACTGCGCGCGCCACAACGCGGTGGCCTCGAAAAGGTAGTGCGTCGGCGTCTGCCGGGTGAAATCCTGGTCGAGGTAAGCCGGCGCGCAGGCCGGGTTGACGTAGCGGTCTTCAGACTGCAACGGCACGCCGTTTTCATGGTGCACGATGAGGGTGTGGAAGACCCGGGCGCCCGGCGCGATACCGAGTTGCGCGGCCAGCGCTGCGGCGGCCGGCTCAGGCCGCTGCAACTGCACCGCGGCGTCGTGGCGGTGGCCACGCGCGACGATCTCATCGTGCAGGTCGTGGATCGTCAAGGTGCTCGAGACCCGGTGCAGCGGCGCGGCGAAGGTGCCGACACCCTGTGCACGCGCGACCAGGCCTTCGGCTTGCAGCTCGCGGATCGCGCGGTTCACGGTCATCCGGCTGACGCCAAACAGGGCCGTGAGTTCGGCCTCTGACGGCATCAGCGCGCCGGGCGGCCAGTGGCCTGCCGACAGGCCGGCCATCAGATGCTGCTTGACACGCTGGTAAGGCGATGCTGGTGTTGCCGGCCGGGCTGACGAGGCTGGGGACAGCGATTGCTGGGCTGGCGACTGCGGGGAAACCATAGGTCAATACTACTTGTCTGCGCTTGTCTAGACAAGTAGAGTGCAACCCTGAAATTTGCAGCCGGAGCCAGCACCATGACCGACCTGTCCAGCCAGACGCAGATCGCCCAGCCGCGCCCGGTGCGCTCACCGCGTGGCAGCCAGATCGTGTGTGCCAACTGGCTCATCGAAGCCGCCTACCGGATGCTACACAACAACCTCGACCCCGAGGTCGCCGAGAACCCCGACGCGCTCGTCGTCTACGGCGGCATCGGCAAGGCAGCGCGCAACTGGGATTGTTTCGAGGCGATCCTGAAATGCCTGCGCGAACTCAAAGAAGATCAAACCCTGCTCGTGCAGAGCGGCAAGCCGGTGGGCGTTTTCCGCACCCACGCCGATGCGCCGCGGGTCTTGATCGCCAACTCCAACCTGGTGCCCAAGTGGAGCACCTGGGAACACTTCGACGAACTCGACCGCAAGGGTTTGATGATGTACGGCCAGATGACCGCCGGCTCGTGGATCTATATCGGCAGCCAGGGCATCGTGCAAGGCACTTACGAGACGTTTGTCGAAGCCGGGCGACAACACTACGGCGGCAGTCTTGCCGGGCGCTGGATCCTCACCGCCGGCCTCGGCGGCATGGGCGGCGCGCAGCCGCTGGCAGCCACCTTTGCCGGCGCCTGTTCGCTGAATATCGAATGCCAGCAGAGCCGCATCGACTTCCGCCTGCGCTCGCGTTATCTCGACGAGCAGGCCAGCGATCTCGACGATGCACTGGCGCGCATCAAGAAGTACACCGCGGCCGGGCAGGCGGTGTCGATCGGGCTGCTCGGCAACGCGGCCGAGGTCTTGCCGGCTTTGGTGCGACGTGGTCTGAGCGGGCAGGCGCGGCCCGACCTCGTGACCGACCAGACCAGCGCGCACGACCTCGTCAACGGCTACCTGCCGGCGGGCTGGAGCGTCGATCGCTGGCTCGCCGCGCGGGCCGATGCGTCGCAGCATGCCGCGTTGCGCGAAGCCGCGGCGCAGAGCTGCGCAGTCCATGTGCAGGCGATGCTCGACTTCCAGGCGATGGGCGTGCCGACCGTCGATTACGGCAACAATATCCGCCAGGTCGCGCTGGACCAGGGTGTGAAAAATGCGTTCGACTTCCCGGGTTTCGTGCCGGCCTATATCCGGCCGCTGTTCTGCCGCGGCAAGGGGCCATTTCGGTGGGTTGCTTTGTCCGGCGACCCGGAAGATATCCACAAGACCGACGCGAAGATGAAAGAGCTGTTCCCGGCCGACGCGCACCTGCACCGCTGGCTTGACATGGCCACCGAGCGCATCGCTTTCCAGGGCCTGCCGGCGCGCATCTGCTGGATCGGCCTTGGCGAGCGGCAGCTTGCCGGGCTGGCCTTCAACGAGATGGTCAGGTCGGGCGAACTCAAGGCGCCGATCGTCATCGGCCGCGACCATCTCGACAGCGGCTCGGTGGCTTCGCCAAACCGCGAGACCGAAAGCATGAAGGACGGCAGCGATGCGGTCAGCGACTGGCCGCTGCTCAACGCGCTGCTCAATACCGCGGGCGGCGCAACCTGGGTCAGCCTGCACCATGGCGGCGGGGTGGGCATGGGTTATTCGCAGCATGCCGGCGTCGTCATCGTTTGTGATGGCACGGAGGCGGCAGCCAAACGCATCGAACGGGTCTTGTGGAACGACCCCGCCACCGGCGTCATGCGCCATGCCGACGCGGGTTACGACGAGGCGATCGCCTGCGCGCGCGAGCAGGGCTTGAATCTGCCGATGGTCGAGCGGCACGCGAGTCAAGGGCCCCGCTGATGTTGCTGCGACCCGGCACTCTCAGCCTCGACGAACTGCAGGCCATCCACGCTGGCGGCCAGCCGCTGCATATCGACCCACAGGCGCTGCCCGGCATCGAAGCCAGCGCGGCGGTGGTGCGCCGCGCCGCTGAGGGCCAAGCCGCGGTCTACGGCGTCAATACCGGTTTTGGCAAACTCGCCAGCACGCGCATCAGCGAAGCCGACTTGGGCATGCTGCAACTCAATCTGATCCGCTCGCACAGCGTGGGTGTCGGCGCGCCGCTTGACCCGGCGGTCGTGCGCCTGATGCTTGCGCTCAAGGCGGCGAGCCTGGCGCGCGGCCATTCGGGGGTGCGGCCGCTGGTCATCGATACGCTGGTGGCGGTGCACAACGCCGGCCTCGTGCCTTATGTGCCGGCGCAGGGGTCGGTCGGCGCGTCGGGCGACCTGGCGCCGCTGGCGCACATGACGCTGGCGCTGATGGGCGAAGGCGAAATGCTGATCGGCGGCCAGCGCCGGTCGGCCGCGCATGCGCTGCACGATGCCGGCATCGCGCCGCTGGTCTTGCAGGCTAAAGAAGGGCTGGCGTTGATCAACGGCACCCAGGTGTCGACCGCGCTGGCGCTGCACGCGCTCTTCACTTTCGAGCCGGTGCTCGAAGCGGCGTTGGTCATTGGCGCGCTGACGGTCGATGCGGCGCGGGGCAGCGACGGCCCGTTCGACCCGCGCATCCACGCGTTGCGCGGCCAGCCGGGGCAGATCGACGTCGCGCAGTACTACCGCCAACTGCTCGCCGGCAGCCAGATCCGGCTGTCGCATCTGGAAGGTGACGACCGCGTGCAGGACCCGTATTCGCTGCGCTGCCAGCCGCAGGTGGTGGGTGCCTGCCTGGACCAGTTGCGCCATGCTGCGCTGGTGCTGTTGCGCGAGGCAAATGCGGTGACCGACAACCCGCTGGTCTTTGCCCCGACGGGTGAAGGCCCGTCTTCGACGGACCGCGGCACGATGATCTCGGGTGGCAATTTCCACGCCGAGCCGGTGGCGCTGGCGGCCGACGCGATGGCGAATGCGATCGCCGAGGTCGGCGCCATTGCCGAGCGCCGCATCGCGATGTTGATCGACGCCGGCGTCTCGCGCCTGCCGCCGTTTTTGTCTGCCGATGCCGGCCTCAACAGCGGTTTCATGATCGCCCATGTCACCGCCGCGGCGCTGGCCAGCGAGAACAAATCGCTGGCGCATCCGGCAAGTGTCGATTCGCTGCCGACCTCGGCGAACCAGGAAGACCATGTCTCGATGGCGACCTTCGCCGCGCGGCGCTTGCAGCCGATGATCCAGAACGTTGGGCATATCCTGGGCATCGAGTTGCTGGCTGCCGCGCAGGGTATCGATTTCCTGCGTCCGCTGACGAGTTCGGCCGCGCTCGAAGCAGTGCACGCGGCGTTGCGCGAACATTGCCCGGCGATGATGACCGACCGTTATCTGGCGCCCGATATCGAGGCTGCCACCGCGCTGGTCACCGGCGGCGAGCTGGCCCGTATATTGCGAACCTTGCCGGGCCTGCCCTCGCTGTGGATTCCGAC
>JANOKR010000095.1:0-2987 GCA_031419315.1 Betaproteobacteria bacterium | reverse complement strand
AGCGCCGCCGATGCCGCAACGGCCGCTGCAGCCAACGATTCAGGCGCGGTGCCGACGCGGCCGCGCTGAAACCAGCGCCGCGCTGGCCAGCGCCAAGGCCAGCAGCCAGGCCAGCGACAGCGCACCACCACCCCCGCTGGTTGGCGGCGGCTCGGTCGGCGGTGGCTCGGGGTTGGCATTGCGGTCGGGTCCCGAGGCCGCAGCGGCGGTCAGCTCGGCATGGTCGATGACTTCGCCGGCCCCACCGGGTGCAACGTAACTCGTCGGGTTGGCGGCGTAGAGCAGGGCCTGCGCGGCATCGAGGATGCCGGCACCACAGGTGCTCGCCGTGCAAGCGCAGCGGCCGGGGTTGCTCCATGCGCAGGCTGCGATCGATGGCGAGGTGACATGCTTGCGTGCACTGCGCTGCAAGCCCTGCACGATCTGCTCCCAGGTCAACGCAGGGTTGACGCTGAGCATCAGGCCGATCGCGCCTGAAACCTGCGGTGCGGCAAAACTCGTGCCCCAGAGATAGGCGTAACCGGTGCTCGTCGGGCCCTGCGAGCCGAAGACATAGGTCGACAGGATGCCGTTGTCGGCGAGCGCATTCCACAGCGGGCTCGGGCCGCCGGGGTCGTCGCCGGAAGGGGTCGCGATGCCGCTGGCGGTGAGCGCTGCGCCGAAGTTCGAGTAGTGGGTCTTGAAACCGTCGCGGTTCAGCCCGATCACGCCCACGACATCGCGGCAACTCGCCGGTCGCGTCGGGTGGCCATGTTCGTTGCCGGCGGCAGCGACGACGACGACGCCGAGCGACTTGAGCTCGTCGATCGCGGCCTGGTAGTCGGCACCGCACGCAGCATCACCGCCGAAGCTGACATTCACGATGCGCACCGGGTTCGGGTTGCGCGGTGCAAGCTCGACGCAAGCCCCTGCGAGATTGCTGATCCTGCAAACGTCGAGCCCGGCGGCCCAGCGCATGCCGTCGATGATGTCGGCCTTGTCGGCACCACATTTGCCGGCCACGCGCACCGGTACCACACGCCCGGCCCAGTTGATCGCCGCCGCGCCTTCGCCGTTGTTGGTGACCGCCGCAACCATGCCGGCGATCACGGTGCCATGCCAGGAACTGCTGGCCACGCCGCAGCCGTCGAAGTGGCGGTCGGTCAGGTCTTGCAGCGAGACCCAGTCGCCGGGGTCGGTGGGGTCGGCATCGCGGCCGTCGCCGTCGTTGCCGAACTTGATATCGCTGACAAAGTCGTAACCCGGCAGCACCCGCGCGTCGAGGTCGGGGTGCGGGCTGATGCCGGTATCGAGCACCGCGATCGGCACCGTCGCCGACCCGGTGCCGCCGGGTTGCAGCCAGGCAGTATGGAACCCGGCCGCGCCGCGCTTGCGGTCCGCCAGCGCGTTGAGATTGCTGCCGCTCTTGCCTTGCAACCACCACTGGCTGCCGTCCGCAAAATAAGGGTCGGTCGGCGTTTGCAAGCGGCGCTCGCGGGTATTGACCTCGACCCAATCGACATCCGGCCGCGCCTTCAGGCGCTGGATCAGCGCCCGCGCTTCAGCGCCGGCCAAGGGGCGCTCGAAGCTGAGCAGTTGCTGGTCGCGACCGACCGGCCGCAGCGCCGGCAAGCGCCTGGCCACCGCGGCATTGCTGCTGCCATCCATGCCGGCTTCACCAAGCACCCGCCGCCAGCGTGTCGACTCCTGATCGAACTCGCTGCGTGCAAGCGCACGCTCGCGGTCGTTGACAACGCCGCGCGCCAGCAAGCGCTCGTGCGGCGGCGGATTTTTCAGCCTGACGATGAGGCCGCGCACCGGGCCGGCGGTGTCGGCGTTGACGGCCGTCTGCGCGGCAGCGGGCCAGGCCGTGAAAGCGACCACTGCGGCGATCAACCCGGCGGCCAGGCCCCAGGCAGTGGACAGCAGGTGGCGCCCGGGGGAACGAGGCATTCGAAGGTCTTCTCGCAACTAGTAGGCCGCCAGGAGTGGTCGGCCACCGACTGTAGCAACCTTCACTTCGTGGTACACCCCCGGCCCGGGTGGCGATCGCGTAAGGAATGCACAGCCCCCAGCAACAACAGCAGCCAGCCCCAGGATGCCGCGCCGCCACCGCCGGTGGCCGGCGGCACGACCGGTGGCACCACAGGCGGCACCACAGGCGCCGCGACAACCACAATGCTGCGATCTGCGCTCGAGGTCGCGCCGAGATCGTCGGTGACATTGAGCCTCACGACCACCATACCCGCGGCGGTGGGCTGCAGCGATGCGGCGGCCGCATTTGTCGCGCCAGCAAAACCGCTGACCACACCGCCGCCGTCGACCAGCAACCAGGCCCAGGTCGCGACGACGCGGCCGTTGCCGACCAGGCTGCTGCTGCCCGACAGCGTGACCGCCGCGCCCGCCTGCGGCGACACCGGTGTGGCCTCGATGCGCGCAAACAGGCCGCCGGTGGCCGCGGCGACTGCACCGGCAGCGTCGAGCATGCCGGCGCCGCACAGGCCCGCGGCGCCCGCGGCGACATTCGGGCAATAACACTGCAACTGGTTGGTGCTGTCGGGCGCGCGGCATGCGGTCACCGGCGTCGGGTCGTCAGGCCCGTTGTCGGCGCCACTCGCCGGGAAGGCGCGGGCGCTCACCTGCAGGATCTGCTTGACTTCGGCCGGCGTGAGCTGCGGCCGCGCCGCCAGCACCAGCGCCGCGGCGCCGGCGACGATCGGTGTCGCGAAGCTGGTGCCGACGCTGATGTCGAAGCTGTCGGTGAAGATCGAGCCGCCGGCATTCGGCCCGCGCGTACCGTTGTTCGACGCGGTCAGGATCGGGTACAGGCAGGGGCTGCCGGCGGTGATATTGATGCAGTTGCCGCCCGGCGCGGCGATCGAGATTTCCGGCCCGAGGTCTGAAAAGCCGACCTTGCTGCCGGCATGGCGCAGCCCGGCGACACCGATCACGCCGGGGCAGTTGGCAGGGCTGCCGACCGCGCGCCCGGTGGTGTTGCCGGCGGCCGC
>JANOKR010000094.1:0-6656 GCA_031419315.1 Betaproteobacteria bacterium | reverse complement strand
CACGGCACCAACATCATCGCCGGCCTGGGTGTGTCGATGCGCTCGACGGCCTGGCCGGTGCTGTTTGTCTGCGCCGCGATCCTGGTTTCGTACAACCTCGCCGGGCTCTACGGCATCGCGATCGCCGCGACCTCGATGTTGAGCATGGCCGGCATCGTTGTCGCGCTCGACGCCTACGGCCCAATCACCGACAACGCCGGCGGCATTGCCGAGATGGCCGAGCTGCCGAAGAGCGTGCGTGATGTCACCGACCCGCTGGATGCAGTGGGCAACACCACCAAGGCGGTGACCAAGGGCTACGCCATCGGCTCTGCCGGCCTCGCCGCGCTGGTGCTGTTTGCCGACTACACCCACTCGCTCGCCGGCCGCGGCATGAATATCAGCTTCGACCTGAGTGATCCCAAAGTCATCGTCGGGCTGTTCATCGGCGGCCTGATTCCTTACCTCTTTGGCGCGATGGCGATGGAAGCCGTCGGCCGCGCTGCCGGCTCGGTGGTGGTCGAAGTGCGCCGCCAGTTTGCCGACGGCGCGATCATGGCCGGCAAGCGCAAGCCCGACTACAGCGCGGCGGTGGACATGCTCACCACCGCGGCGATCAAGGAAATGATCGTGCCGTCGCTGCTGCCGGTGGTGGTGCCGATCGTCGTCGGCCTGACCCTCGGCGCCGCAGCACTCGGCGGCCTGCTGATGGGCACCATCGTCACCGGCCTGTTTGTCGCGATCTCGATGTGCACCGGCGGCGGTGCCTGGGACAACGCCAAGAAGTACATCGAAGACGGCAACCATGGTGGCAAGGGCAGCGACACCCACAAGGCCGCCGTCACCGGCGACACCGTCGGCGACCCCTACAAGGACACCGCCGGCCCGGCCGTCAACCCGCTGATCAAGATCATCAATATCGTGGCGCTGCTGATCGTGCCGCTGCTGCCGATGAGTGGCACCGCGCAGGCGCCGGCGCATGGTGCCGCAGCACCGGCCGCCGTCGTCGCCAAGCCGATGACGCCGGACGCAGCGACCGCAGCCACACCGGCGACCAGCGCCGCGCCGGCCGCCGCGGTGCCGGCGGCCTCGGCGGCGTCGAAATGACCTTTGTTTGAACCGGAGACTCCAATGGCCCAGATGATGTTTTACGAACGCCCGGTCGCACTCAACCGCGAGCGCCACAAGGGCTTGAAGCTCGAAGCGGTGGCCGGCCACTTCGCCTTTGCCGCCAAGACCAACGCGCTGCCGATCGCGAGCACCGAATTTGCCGAGGCCGCGCGTGACTATCCGATCGTCTTTGTCGGCGAAGAAGGCGGCCCGTTCAACGTCGCCGCCCTCGTCGGCCTGCAAGACAACGTCAACCTGATGGTCGGCGCTGACGGCGTCTGGTCGGCGGGCACCTATGTGCCGGCGTTTGCGCGCCGCTACCCTTTTGTGCTCGCCAAGACCGACAACGAAGAGCGCCTGACGGTGTGCATCGACGAGGTTTATCCGGGCCTGAATACCGAACGCGGTGAAGGCCTGTTCGACGGCGAGGGCAAGGAGACCGCGTACCTCAAGCGTGTGCTTGAGTTCCTGCAGCTCTTCCACAACGAAGCCCAGCGCACGACGACTTTTGCAACGCGGCTGAAGGAACTCGGCCTGCTCGTGCCCAAGGTCATCAATGTCGAGCGCAAGGGCCAGAAGCAGGCCATGCGCGGTCTGTGGATCGTCGACGCCGCGCGTTACCGCGCGATCGACGATTCGCGTGCCGCAGAGCTCTTCCGCTCAGGCTATTTGTCGTGGATCGAGGCGCACCTGATCTCGCTCGGCAGCCTTGGCCGCCTCGTCGCGCGCATGGACGCGCAGACCCAGGTCGTCGACGAAAGCGGCCCGGTCGAAGCCCCGGTGAATTGACGGCCGCATCGACGCCACCACCGCTGCCGCGGTGCGGCGGCCTACAGTCCCGGCAACGCCGCCCGGCACTTGACCCCACCCGGCAACGCATTGTTGCCGTTGGGCAGGTCGAGCCGGATCTGGAAGGTGCCGCTGGCCGCATCGACGATGCGGTCGACAGAGGTCACCGTCGCCGGGTAGCGGCCAGCCAGCGGCTTTTCGGGTGTCACATCGGCCTTCATGCCGGCCTTGACCTTCGGATACAGGCTTGCCGGTAGCACGACCTTGACGCGCAGCGGGTGGGTCTGCGCGAGCTTCAGGATCGCGGCCTTTGACTCACTCGCATCGGCCAGCTCGCCGGCATGCATGCCCTGCTCGACGACCACGCCATCGATCGGGCTGCGCAGCACGCGCTGCCCAAGTTGCGCCGTGGCGTAGCTGAATTCAAGGTTCGCCAGCGATTTGTTTTCGCGCGCCGTCACCGCCTCGGCCAGCGCGACGGCACGTTCGGCCTCGGCGTCGTCGCGCTCCTGCACCGAGGTAAATTTTTCCTCGGCCATCTCGGTCTTGCGCTTGAGCTTGCGCTCGGAGTGCAGCACGCGGCTGTCGGCAAGCTGCACCGGGCCCGACATGCCGGAGCGGAATCTGGCCAGGTCCACCGCCGCGCGCTCGACGGTCGATTCCAGCGTCACCAAGATCATGCCCTTGCGCACCACACTGCCACGCTCGGCGTGCACCTTCTCGATCAGGCCGGATACGGGGCTGCGCACATCGATCGTCTGTGAGGCCTCGATCAGGCAGTCGAACTCGGCCGCGGCGGCTGGCACAACGAGCAGCGAGAGCCAGACAGCGACAGCAGCAGCGCCGACGGCCGCCGCCGACAGCACCGGCTTGTTTGAGACGTTAGCGATCTTCATTCTGGGAGTCCTGCAAAAGCGAGCTGGTCGCGCATGACGCGGTCGTGGCGCATCGTCGCACGGCGCTGCGCTGCATTGTTGCTTTCGGCGCCGGCCTGCACCAAGCGGCGCAATGCCGTTGTCGCCCAGGCCGGCGGTTGACCGGGCCAGCGCCGCGCCAGCATGCCGGCCAGTGCCGAGGCGTGCAGTTGCACGATCTCGTCGTCGAGCGCGACGATCGCGCGGCACGACCCGGCATCGCCCTGGCGCGCGCCGCGGCCAAACAGCTGGCGGTCGATGCGTGCCGATTCATGCCATTCGCTGAGCACCACATGCAGGCCACCCGCGGCCGCAACCTCGGGCGCGAGCACGATATCGGTGCCGCGGCCGGCCATGTTGGTGGCCACCGTCACCGCACCGGGCTGGCCGGCAGTCGCGATCAGCTCGGCCTCGTCCGCATCGTGCAGCGCGTTGAGCAGCCGGTGCGCGACGCCGTCGGCGGCAAGTGCCGAGCCGATCGCCTGCGAGGCCCACACCGATCGTGTGCCGACCAGCACCGCCTGGCCGCGCTCCAATGCGGCGCGCGCCTCGGCCACGATGGCGGCCTCCTTGGCCGCGCGGTCGGGCAGCAGCAGCGTGGGCAGCGTGATGCGCTGACAGGGCCGGTTGGGCTCGACGCGGGTGGTGCGCACCAGGTACACCGAACCAAGTTCGCGCGCGACTTCGCGCAGCGTGCCGCTCATGCCTGACAGACGCAGATAGCGCGCAAAAAAAGCCTGGTAGGTCAGCCGCGCCAGCGTCCGGTTCTGCGCCGTGATCGCGACGCCTTCCTTGGCTTCGACCAGCTGGTGCAGGCCCTGCTCCCAACTGCGGTCGGCAAGCAGGCGGCCGGTAAATTCGTCGACGATGACGATCTTGCCCTCGCTGACAACATAGTGCTGGTCACGCCGCAGCACATGCAGCGCGCGCAAGGCCTGCACGATGTAATGCTCGCGCACCCATTCGACGCGGCGAAATTCGTCAAGCAATTCGTTCAGCGCAATGTCTGGCGCGCCGCCCTCGGCTTCGCCAGCAGCAAACGTTTCAAGCCAGCGGCGACCGGCGGGCAGCAGCTCGGGCACCTGCGCTTCGCCTTGCAGCTTGAAATGCCGGTCGGCGTCGAGCCTGCCTGCGACCTCGAGCATCGCGCCCCAAGCCGCCTGCGCGGCGCCGTTGTCGTGCAGCGCCGACAGGATCAGCGGCGTGCGCGCCTCGTCGATGAGGATGCTGTCGGCTTCGTCGATGATCGCAAAATGCAGGCCACGCTGGCGCAGGCCCTCGTCGTGGCGGTTACCGGTATGCAACTGCTGCACCGAGCGCTGCGCGTTGCTGCGCAGGCCGCGCGAACCGACGCGGTCACGCAGATAGTCGAAGACCAGATCCTTGTTCGTGCAGTAGGTCAGGTGGCACGCGTACTCTGCCGCGCGTTTGGCTTGGGCAACGCCGCTGTGCACGATGCCCACGCACAGGCCGAAGAATGCAAACAGCGGGCCCATCGTCGTCGCATCGCGCTGCGCCAGGTAGTCGTTGACGGTGACGACATGGGTTGGCACGCCGGCGCAGGCAGCGATGCAGGCGGCCAGCGCCGCGGTCAGGGTCTTGCCTTCGCCAGTGTCGAACTCGACACAGCGGCCTTCGACGAGATAGGCCGCAGCGATGAGCTGGGCCGGGTGCGGCAGCAAGCCGAGCGTCTGCCGCGCAGCTTCGCGCACGATCGCCAGCGCCAGCGCCAGCGCCTTCGGGTCGCGGTCGACAAAGGCTGCTCGCGCCGCGGCCGGCAAGGCCGCGCGCAGTTGTGCCGCCGTCTGGCCACCCACCAAGGCCGACTGCGCGAGCACCCGCGCGAGCAAGGCCGCACGCCGGCGCAGATGGGCCGAGCGGCGGCCGCTACGCGCCAGCCAGAGGCCGGCTACCCAACGGTCGAACGCTGTCTCGCGCGAGTCGCGCCGCTCGGCAAACAGGCGCGGCGCCAGCGCCAGCCCGTGCGGTGGCCAGGCTGGGACGGCGAGCGCCGCCGCGGCGGACTCAGACATGCGCTGCACGCGGGCAGTCCGCCAACACGTCGAGTGACAGCTTTGGCCCCACCTTAGGTGCAAAGTTAGGCATGAAAGTGCGCCAGGAACAAACGCCGCAGACCACGCCATACACGCGGCGCGATCGGCTCGGCGGCATGCTCGAACCGCACCGAAACCAGGCTGCCGATCAACCGGTGCGGAAACTCCGGCGGCAGTGCGAGATCGAGCTCGAAGTGGGTTGTCAGCGACTTGCGCCCGGAATCGTCGCGCGGATCGGTGACCACCGAGCCACCACCGCCGAGGCCCAGCGCAGCGCTGGGCAGCTCGTTGGTCGCCGCGGGCACGGCCCGCAACACCGTTGCCGGCCACACCGGGCTGGGCGCGAACGGCAGCCGTACGCTGATGGTTTTGCTGTGCTGCCGGATCAGGTCTTCATCGGCCTGCTCGATGACCAGGCGCACATGCGGCGGCGCGGGCGGGATCACATAGCCGATGACCTCGCCCTTGCGCACATAGACACCCGGCAGGTCGTCGCTGCGCACCTGCCACAAACGGCCAGCGGATTCGCTGCGCACGGTCAACAGGCCTGAGCGCGACTGCAGATGTTTGAGCTCGGCTTGCGCCTGGCGCAGCTCGACCGCAAAGCGCTCGCCCGCCGCCGGGCCTTCGACCCGCGCGGCCTCATAGCGCGCCACCGCAGCCGCCGCGCGCGCAGTCTGCGCCGCGATCTTGGCCTCCAACTCGGGGTCGGCGAGGGTCAGTACCGAAGCCCCCGCCGCCAGGGTGTCACCCGGCCTGGCGTCCATCGCGGTGACAAAACCGGCCTGGCGGGCGCGCAGGATAGCGCTGTCGGGCAGCCAGAGCACGCCGGCGACTTCGGTCTTGTGGGGCAGCGGCAGAAGAAACAGCAACCCGAGCACCAGCGCGATGGCGCTGAGCACGACGGCCCGTGCGCCGCCCCGCGCCGACGCGCCGACCGTATGCCGCGCCAACCACGACAACGCTTTCCACAGCGGCATGCCGAAGCTGGCGAGCAATGCCCACACCGCGATCAGCACGCCGACCGCAAAGTACTGGGTCGCGACGAAGATCGCGATCGAGAACATCACGAAGACGCGGTACGCAAACGACAGCGGCGAATACAAGGCCAGCCAGACCGCTTCGCCGGTTGAATTTGCTGGCGACACCGCCATGCGCCGACGCAGTGCGTGACGCTGGAAGAGCCAGCCCCACCAGCGGCCGGCACGCTGGGCGAGGTTGGGAATCTCGATCGCGTCGCTGAGCACGAAGTAGCCGTCGTACCGCAGCAGGGGGTTGGCGTTGAAGATCAGCGTCGTCAGGCTGGCGAGCACGACGACGTCGTAGGCGATGCCACGTGCGGTGCCGGGCTGCAAGAACAGCCAGAGATAAAACGCGATCGCGGCGATGCCCAGCTCAACCAGCATGCCGGCAGCGCCGACGAGCATGCGGTCGCGCTTGCGCTTGAAGGCCCAGGCGCTGGACGCCTCGACATAAGGCACCGGCAAAAACAGCAGCAGCATCACACCCATGTCGTGGACTTCGCCCCCGTGCAGCTTGCAGGCAATGCCGTGGCCGAGCTCGTGCAGCGCCTTGACCAGCGGAAATATCAGCAGCAGCAACAACAGGTTGTCCAGCGCCAGCATGCGCTCTGAAAAGTTGCCAGTGAGTTCAGTCCAATGTGACGCCGCGATCGGCAGCGCGGGCAGCACCAGCAAGCACCACAGCAGCACGCCGCGCCAGCCCAGGATCGGCTGCAGGCGCCGCACGACGCGCGCCAGCCAGCGGTCGGGGTCGAGCAGCGGCACGCGGATCGCCAGCGGGTTGAGGT
>JANOKR010000093.1:0-5813 GCA_031419315.1 Betaproteobacteria bacterium | reverse complement strand
CATCGGACTGGAAGCTTTGGGCGAGCCGGCCAACGACACCGTGACCGGTTCCAATCATGGCGTCTTCCTCAGCACCACGGGTGTCTACCGCGTGTCCGGGCTGGTCGGCCACCCGAACCTGTTCGGCGCCTACCTGGCGATGCTCATCCCGCTGTTGCTGGCCTCGCTGTTCACCGACCATCGGCGCCGCCTCAGAGCCAGCTTCGCGATCCTGTCGGTGGTCGCCACCGGTGTCCTGCTGTTGACCCTGTCGCGCACCGCCTGGGCCGCGTTTGCGGCGGCGATGGCGGTGCTCTCGGCGGCCTTGCTCGTGCATCCGGCGCTGCGCGGCCGCTACCCGCGGCTGAAGGTCACGATGCTGGCCGTGCTTGCAGTCGGCGCGGTGGTCGCTGCACCTCTGGTCATCCTGCGCTTGACCGGCAGCGACACCGGCGCCCTGGACTTCCGCCGCCAGTGGGTCGACGTCGCGTTGAGCATGGTGCAGGCCAAGCCGATCTTCGGCTTCGGTCTGAATGGATTTTCTTTCCACATCGTCGGCTACACGCCCTACAGCACGGCACGCCTGACCGAGATCTTCGGCCCGATCTGGCCAGTGGTCCACAACGTCTATCTGCTGGTCTGGGCCGAACAGGGCACGCTCGGGCTTTTTGCGCTGGTAGCGTTCAAGCTCCATCTGCTGTGGCTGGCGGTGAAAAACCTGATGTACCGCGTCAATCAGCGCATTTTTATGGTCAGCGTCGGGGCGCTGTGCGCGCTGGTGGCGATGATCGTCGATGGCTTCGGCAGCTTTTATCTGAAGGTGCCCGCGCCGTCGCGAATCTTCTGGGTCATCGCCGGCCTGATCGTTGCCGCCGCCTACTGGAACCGGGCCAACGCCGGCTTGCGCGCTTCTGGGCACAACCAGGCTGCCGCGCCGACGTGAATTTCAAAGCCCCGCGCCTGCCGCAGCCCGGCCCCTGGGCCAACGTCGCCGGCCGACTGTCGGGTGCCGGCTTGGCGTTTGTGCTGCAGATCGCGCTGGCGAGAACCATGACCCAGTCCGGCTTCGCCGAGCTCGCGGTGATTCTGGCCTGGGTCGGGATGGCCACTGCTCTGAGCACGCTGAGCATGCCGCTGGTGATCGTCCGCTATACCGCCGAGTATCTTGAGCTCGGTCGCGTCGGGCACGCTCGCGGGGTCTTGCGCTTTGCCGTTTGGAGCACCCTGGTGGCCGCGTTGCTGATGGCGACGCTGGCGCTGGCCGGCGTTGTCGCCGGTTGGGTGGCGCCCAGCCGCGCCGACCGCAACGCGATGGCCGTCGGCACGTTGTTGCTGCTGCCGATGGCGGCCTCGGCGCTCGCAGCCGGCTGGCTCCAGGGCCTGAAGCGGGTCTTGAGCGCCGAACTGCTCGCCAACACCGGCCGCCTGCTCTTGGTGCTCGCGGGCCTGCTGATCTTGCACTGGACTCGCGACGACGCGTTGTCACCCATCGTCGTGCTCGCGCTGCAGTGCGGCGCGGCGACGCTGTCGGTGCTGGTTTGCGTGCTCTGGGGCCGCCGACATCGACCGGCCGGTTGGGCGAATACGGTGGCGGCCTTTGAGCTGCCGCTCTGGCGTCGCGCCGCGGCGGGTTTCCTGCTTGTCATGCTAGCAGCGGCACTCCAGGAACGCATTGACCTGATGGCGCTCGGTTGGTTTGGCGCCGCCAACGACATCGCCGTCTATGCGGTCGCGTCACGCTTCACGCAGACCGTGCTGCTCGCCGGGCAGGCCGTGGCGGCAACTCTGGCACCTCAGTTTTCGGCCCGCATGGCTGACCTCCAGGCGGGGCGGCAAGCGCAGGCTCAGGCGCTCGTGCGTCAGGCTGCGCGCAACATGGTGCTCGTTGCCGTCGGCGCATTGATCGTCTTCGCGGTCGCGGGGCCTTGGTTGCTGGCACCGTTCGGCGCGGACTACTTACCGGCCCGGTGGCCGATGCTCATCATCGTTGCCGGGCTGGCGCTCGCTTCGCTGTTCGGCCCCTCGGTATTCGTGGCCACGCTGCTCGGGCAAGTCCGCATTGGCGTGACCAGCCTGCTGCTGTCGAGCCTGGTCAACCTGGGGCTGAGTCTGGTGCTGGTGCCCAGGTTCGGCGCGGTTGGCGCGGCGCTGGCGACCGCGATCGCCTACGTCAGCGCGGCTGCGCTGGCATGGGCCTGGACTCGCAAGGTCACGGGAATCGACTGCGGCGTCGCGGCGCGCGCCAGGTGAGGAACACCTCGGCACCGAGCGGCGGTTTCGGCGAACCCCCTAACCGTGGGATGGGTGGGGTTGAACGGTTGCGCCGACGCAAGGCCGCGCCGATACTGCGCTGCCGCGCCGCCGGCTGCGGGACGGTAGATCCAAATGCGTAAGCGGGAGTACAAATATGAAGGTCTATCTCGGCGACTTGCGCTACAACTATTCGGGTGTGCTGGCAAACGACTGCATGCCGCTCGGCGTGGCTTACATGAAGGCAGTGATGGACCGCGAGAACCCGGGCGGCAGTATCGACAGCCGGTTGTTCGTCTACCCCGAGAAGCTTGCCGACGCCATCCGCCGCGAACCGCCCGACGTTTTGATGCTGTCCAACTATGTTTGGAACGAAGCCCTCAGCCACTACTTTTTCCGCCTCGCCAAACAGGTCAACCCGAAGGTCCTGACGGTGATGGGCGGGCCGAACATTTCGCTCGAATCGGAGCGCCAATGCAGTTATGTCGGGCGCCATCCGGCACTCGACGTCTACGTGCTTGGCGAGGGCGACTTCCTGGCCAACGAAATCGTCCTGACCTATATGGACGTGGGCCTGTCAGCGCCAAGGCTGGGTGACGGCGGGCTGCCCTCGTGCGTGGTGCGCCGCTCCGACGGCAGCACGGCAATCGACGATGTGCGACCGCGGCACTACGTGGTCGAGGAGATCCCCAGCCCCTTCCTGAGCGGCACCCAGGACGAGTTCTTCGACGGCAAGCTCGCACCCATGATCGAGACCAATCGGGGTTGCCCGTTCACTTGCACGTTCTGCGTGCAGGGCACGCGCTACTACTCGAAGGTGCATAACTTCCCGGTCGAACGCATCAAGGACGAGATCCGCTACATCGCCAAGCGCATCAAGCAGTTCTCGCCCAATATGGGGACGCTGCGAATCGCCGACTCCAACTACGGCATGTACGAACGCGACATCGAAATCAGCGAATGCATCGGCGAGATGCAAAAGCAGTACCGCTGGCCGACCTTCATCGACGCGACCACCGGCAAGAACAAGGCCGACCGCATCATCAAGAGTGTCGAAAAAGTCGGTGGTGCGCTGGTCCTGTACCAGGCGGTGCAGTCGCTCGACGAGGACGTGCTGCGCAAGGTCAAACGCTCCTCCATCAAACTCGACGCCTACAAGACCCTGGAAGTGCATATGCGCGGACGTGGCCTGCGATCGACCTCGGACCTGATCCTGGGCCTGCCCGGCGAATCGCTGAAGAGCCACCTGAAGGGTCTGCACACGCTGCTGGATAGCAACATCCATCAGATGCACAATTTCCAGGCGATGATGTTGAAGGGCGCCGAGATGGAGTCTCTGGAGTCGCGCGCGATGTTCAAGTTCGACACGCGTTTTCGTGTCCTGCCCAAGAACTACGGCGTCTACGGCGACGAGAAGGTCTTTGACGTCGAAGAAATCGTTGTCGCCACCGACACCCTGCCCTTCGAGGATTACATCCGTTGCCGCAAATGGCATCTGGTCAGCAGCGTGTTCTGGAATGACGGCTGGTTCGAGGACGTCGTGCGCTACACCAGGCGCTGCGGCATCGCCAACTCCGAATGGTGGTCGCGCATGCTGCCGGCGATCGAAAACGGCTCACCCGCGGTGCGCGAATTTCTGGCGGACTTTGTCCGTGAGACCGAGGGCGAGATCTTCCCGACCCCGGAGGCCTGCGTCGAGTACTACGCGCGCGACGAAAACTTCGAAAAGCTGCATCGCGGTGAAATCGGCGACAACTTGATGTACCGCTATCGGGCGATCGCATCGTTTTTTCTCTGGGACCAGATCTGCGCTTGCGCGATGGCGGCAACGCGCGAACTGCTGGAGAGTAAGGGCGTGGCTGAAGCGACACCAGACTTCGACATGTTCTGGCGCGACTTCACCGCGTTTGTCCGCCACAAACATGCGAGCGGGCGGGAGCGTGGGGCGTTGCTGGCGGGCGTCGACGCGACCCTGGCCTACGACATCGGGGGCTGGTTGGCCCAAGCCGAACTCGGCGACCCCGCCGACTGGCGATTGGACCGGCCCGGAGTCTTCCGCTTCGAGCTGTCGGACGAAGGGCGGCGTGAGCTTGACGCTGCGCTGAATGTGTGGACGCTGCACATCAAGGGTCTGACCAAGATGGTCACCCGCATCAAGGTCGACTGGCAGGTGCGCAGCTGCGTGCGGCTCGCCGAGCCGGCGGATGCCACAGCCTGACCAGCGCCCGTCTTCCAAGCCGGATCTGGGGCGCTCAGTAGGCGTTGCTGTCGCCGACGATCCTGAAAGCCGTCATCCACAGGATCCGAAGGTCCAGCCAGATCGACCAGGCGTCGATATATTCCAGGTCGTAGCGGATCCGGCTGCGCATCTTGTCTGGCGTCTCGGTTTCGCCACGCAGCCCGTTCACCTGGGCCCACCCGGTGATTCCGGGTCTGACCTTGTGCCGCAGCATGTAGCCGGGTATCAACCGCCGTTGGGCTTCGTTCAAAGCCACCGGATGAGGCCGCGGTCCAACCATCGACATCGTGCCCTGTAGGACGTTGAACAGCTGCGGTAACTCGTCCAGCGAAAGTCGGCGCAACCATGCACCCAGCGGGGTGACACGCAGGTCGGCTCTCTGTGCCTGCTGCAAGCTTTCGCGCCCGTCCTCGACCACGGTCATCGAACGGAATTTCCACATCATGAACTCGCGGCCGTCCAGGCCATAACGAGGCTGACGAAAAATCGCCGGGCCCGGCGATCCGCGCCGGATGGCGACCACAATCGCCAGCATCGGCAGCGCCGCCAGCACCAACGCGACGGTTGCTGCGACGATGTCCAAGACCCGTTTGTTCAGCGCATCGATGCCGTGATGCGGGGTGTCGATCAGGCTGAGCACCGGCATGCCACCAACGACTTCCCACTGCGCACGCAGCAGCCCGAACGACGAAAAATCCGGCACGTAGTAGATGGTGACGGTGGAGTCTCTGAGTTTGTCGATCAAGGCCTGGATGCGCAATTCCGCGCGCAACGGCAGCGCGATGTAGACGATGTCGATCTCGCCGGATCGCACCCGCTGGACCAACTCAGCGGTGCTGCCATCGATGCCCAGGGCGGTATCGGTGCGTTCGGCAGTTGGCGTCCGGTCGTCAAAACAACCGACGAGCACCACGCCCATCCAGGCGTTGCGACGGATCAGCGCGGCGATGCCGCTACCGGCATCGGTGGCCCCGATGATCGCGGCGGCGCGGAAGTTGCGGCCATGCCTGCGCAGCGCCCGCAGGGCTAGTCGCGCCGCAACGCGCAACCCGGCCATCGCGGCCAGCGAGAGCACTGCCCAGACTGCAAACATCGCGCGCGGCAAAGGCCGCCAAGTATCAAAAACATAGCCGAATGCAAACACTGTGAGCATGGCGACGAGCCAGCTCACGGCGATGAGCCTGATCTCATGGATCGGCCCAACCATGCGCCACGATTTGTAGAGCGGGCGCTGGCTGGCGGCCACCGTGAACGCACCCAGCGCGCACAACGCCACCAACAACATGCCATCGTGCCAGGCGGCACCTGTGGCGTTGGCCGCCAGTCGCAGGCCGCCAAAGATCAA
>JANOKR010000092.1:0-8949 GCA_031419315.1 Betaproteobacteria bacterium | reverse complement strand
CGTGTGCGAACCGCGCTCCAGGCTGACCTTCTGGCCGTGGCCGGCGGTGTGTGTCACGCCGGTGGGTGCGGCTGAGCGCGGGGTGGCCTTGCGGTCGGCTTCGGTCTTGATCTTGTTGCCCATGGGTGGCTCCACTGCGATTGGCGAAACCTCAAATTAGGCCACAAGCGGCGGGCGGGGCTCAAAGTGTCTGTTCGGCCCGTTTCGACGACCCCCGTTTTCAGGCGGGCGAGGTCGACCGCCCGAGATCAACGAGCCAGCGTAGCCACGAAGTCGGCCACGCCTGTAGTCCGCTGCGCACCTGCGGCCGCATCGGCGCACTCAGCGCCGAACTCGGCACTGCACTCAGCACCGCATCGCCACCCAGAGCCGTCACCATCATCGGCGCGGATTGGTCGAAGGTGCGGCTCTGGCCGGGGTCGAGAACATAGTCTTCAGGGTCGCCGTCCACGGTGACCCACAGGGTGCCATGTTCGGCGCGCAGACACAGCTGCTGCGGTGCCAGGAAACGTTGCACCTGACTTTTGCGCAGGCGCCGCACGAAGGGGTGGTTGGGCTCAGACATCACATTCTCCTTGATCACACAAAGTCGCCACGAAGCTCATGCGACAAGTGAATAATGGCGGCGTGTTCCCTTGGGATCAAACGTTCTTTCGGAACTCGATGCATTCCTGAAACTCATGCAAAGTCGCTCATCCAGCCTGCCATCACTCGACCGCCTGGTGGTCTTCGACGCCGCAGCGCGGCATCGCTCCTTCACGCGCGCCGCCGCCGAGCGATCGCTCACCCCCTCGGCGGTCAGCCGCCAGATCGCCGCGCTTGAAGCCGAGCTGGGCACGCTGCTGTTTCGCCGCCGCCATCGCGCGCTTGACCTCACCGAGCCCGGCCACCGCCTTGCGGCAGTGGTCGCCGCGGCGCTGGCTGCGCTGCGTGATGGGGTTGCCGAACTGCAGGCGCCGCTGCGTCGTGAGGTGCTGTCACTGACCACGACGCCGGGGTTGGCCTCGCTGTGGCTGATCCCGCGGCTGCAGGGCTTTTTGGCGGCGAACGCCGGCGTCGATGTGCGCATCGACGCCAGCCACGACCTGCGCCCTTTGGCCGCCGAAGGTTTTGACCTGGCGATCCGCTACGGCCGGCTTGGCGCCACCGCAGGGGTTGCGCTGTTCGAAGAGGCGGTGCAGGCGGTGTGCGCGCCAGCCCTGGTCCAACGGGGCCGGCCGCCGCTCAAATCCCCCGGCGACTTGCGCCATCAGACCTTGCTGCAAGTCGCCGCACCACCCGGCGCCGGCATGCCCGTCGAGTGGCAATCCTGGTTGCAGGCGATGGGCGCGCCGTCGGTGGAGCCGGCAGCGATGCTGACATTCAGCAACTACGACACCGCGGTGGCCGCCGCGGTGGCCGGCCAGGGCGTCGTCCTGGGGCGCCGGCCGCTGGTCGACGCGCTGCTCAAAAGCCGGCAGCTGATCGCGCCGTTCAAGGGCGAGACGGCATCGGCGCGGGGCTATTTTCTGGTCGTCGAGCCCGGTGCTGCGCGCAAGCCGGCGGTGCGCGCCCTGGCGCAGTGGTTGACCGAGCAGGCCCGGCGTCGCGATTGATGGCCGCACAATCGGTGGCGCACCGACGATCGGAGACAATCGAAACATGCTCGCCCAGCGCACCATCAAAAGCCTGACCCGCGCGGTCGGTGTGGGCGTGCACAGCGGGCAGAAGGTCGAGCTCACGCTGCGCCCGGCGCCCACCGATTCGGGCATCGTCTTCAGGCGTGTTGACCTGCCGACGCCGGTGGAGATCCTGGTCAATGCGCTGGCGGTGAGCGACACCCGCATGGCGTCAACCATCAGCCCTGGCGGCGACCCGGGCGCGCCCAAGGTGCAGACCATTGAACACCTGATGTCGGCCTGCGCCGGCTTGGGTATCGACAACCTGGTGGTCGATATTTCTGGCGACGAGGTGCCGATCCTCGACGGCTCGGCGGCGAGTTTTGTATTCCTGCTGCAAAGCGCCGGTATCGAGTTGCAGAGTGCGCCGAAACGATTTATCCGCGTGCTCAAGCCGGTCGAGTTGCGCGAAGGCGAGGGCGCTACGCTGAAGTGGGCGCGGCTGGAGCCTTATGACGGCTACAAGCTCAGCTTCGAGATCGAATTTGACCATCCGGTCGTCAACGCCACTGGCCAGCGCGTCGAGTTCGACATGGGCTCGGGCCGCTACAAGCGCGACATCGCACGCGCACGCACTTTCGGATTCACCAAGGATGTCGAGATGATGCGCACCCGCGGCCTCGGCCTGGGCGGCAGCATGGACAACGTCATCGTCGTCGACGACCTGCGGGTGCTCAACAGCGAAGGGCTGCGCTACGCCGACGAGTTTGTCAAACACAAGATCCTCGACGCGATCGGTGACCTGCATATCGCCGGGCGGCCGATGCTGGCCCACTACGTGGCGTTCAAGAGCGGGCATGCGCTGAACAACCGGCTGCTGCGCAAACTGCTCGCCGACACCAGCGCCTGGGACAGCGTGACTTTTGACGATGAACGCCAGGCGCCGGCCGGGCTGGCCGATCTGGCGCCCGCGTGGTGATGCCGATCTGGGTGACCACGGACCGCCCACCGCAATGAACCTCGGCCCGGTCAAACGATGCTGATCTTCCGCGCCGTCTTCGGGCTCTTGCTGCTCGCCGGCATCTTGTGCCTGGCGATGTATGTCGCCACCGGCGCAATGGTCTGGCGCCAGCGCGGGCTGCTGATCGTCAAATGGACCGTGCTCGCAGCACTCGGCTTCTTTGCAGTCCTGATCCTCGAACGGTTGGCCCTGGCGTTGTAGGCTCTGGAGCGTCTTCGCCGCGCCAGTCGCTGAGCACTTCGAGGGTGTGGCGGCGCCGGTTTTCAAGCATCTGCTGCAAACGGCGCTGGGCCTCGCGGCGCTCCATCTGTCGCAGCCAGGCGCGGGCGGTGGCCGGAGCCAGGCACATCAGCAGCAGCGCCGCTATCAGCATCGCGATCATGTTCACACCTCGATCTGCAAGACTCGCGGCACGATGCCGCAGGGGTCAGGTCGAAGCGTAGGTGCTGCCTATGCACATCACCCGCTGCTTGTGGCGGGGCTGGGCCCCGACCAAGGTCGGGTGTCGGCCTGGAGCGTCTGGCTTGGGCCCCGCCGCGGCGCGTCAGCCGGCCGGCACGATCTTGAATTTGAGCGCCGTCAAGACCGCCTCGGTGCGGTTGTTGGCGTGCAGCTTGGTCAGGATGTTGGTGACGTGGAACTTGACCGTCGGCAGCGCGATCGACAGCTGGGTGGCGATCTCCTGGTTGTTCAGGCCACTGGCCATCAGGGCCAGCAGTTCGCGCTCGCGCTGGGTCAGGTCGTGGCCGGGCGTGCGCCGGTTGGCGGCGGCGATGATCGCATCGGTGACTTCGGGGGCGAGCACACGCTGGCCGGCACGCGCGGCGCGGATCACCGTGACGAGCTCTTGCGCGGTCGCGCTCTTGAGCAGATAACCGCAGGCGCCGGCATCGAGTGCGCGGCGCACCTCGGCCGTGTCGAGCACCGACGTCAGGATCACAAAGCGGGTACCCGGCACGACGTCGCGCAGCGCGGCAATCGCGCCGATGCCGTCGAGCTGGGGCATGACCATGTCCATGAGCACGATGTCGGGGGCCACGCGCGGGATCTCGCGCACCGCGTCGACGCCGTTGTCGGCTTCGCCAACCAACTCAAACGAAGACTGGGCACGCACCAGCGCCGCCAGCCCGGCGCGGATCATCGGGTGGTCATCGACGATAAAAATCCTGATCTGCGAGCTCTCCATGACTCCCTTTCGGCCGCGGCCTCATCCCAAGGGATTGTCGGGCCTGAACCGCCCGACGGCGATCCCACACTCGGGCGTGAACCGCGGTTTGAGCCGCGGCGAAGACCCGCAGCGCCGGCCTACACCAACGCCGCGGCGAGAAACGCCAGCGCGCGCCCATGCGCCAGTGCGGCGCTCGGCGCATGGTAGGTCGAGCGCGCCCAGCAGTTGAAGCCGTGGTCCGAGCCGGGGTAGACAAAAACCTCGGCCGGCTTGCCGACAAACGCCGCGCGCACGCTGTCCACCGCGGCCGGCAGGATGTTGTCATCGTGCCCGGCGTAGTGAAACTGGATCGGGCAGCGCACCGCCGCCGCGCGCTCGAGCTGCAGGTGGATGCCGCCGCCATAAAACGCCACTGCGGCGTCGATGTCGGTGGTCGCTGCAGCGAGGTAGGCCAGCCGCCCGCCCATGCAATAACCAAAGCTGCCGACCTTGGCCGGGCCGGCTGCGCCCGCCGCGCCCGCCGCAGTTACCACTTCGGGCCGGGCGCGCAGACACGCGACGCTGGCCGCGATATCGGCCAGCGCGTCAGCGGCGGCATAAGCCTTCATCAGCGTCAGCGCGCGCTGGCGGTCGTCACCTTCGTAGCCGAGTTCGACGCGCGGCGCATCACGCCAGAAGGCGTCGGGGGCGAGCACCACAAAGCCGTCGAGCGCGTATTGCTCGGCCACCGCGCGGATATGTTCGTTGACGCCGAAGATCTCCTGCCACAACACCAGCCCCGGGCCGCGGCCCGCGGGTGGCAAGGCCAGGTAGCCGGCGAAGCCGGGCGCGATGTCGATCCATTGGGTGGTCACGGGGTTGGTCATGGGGTGCCTCTCTCGATAGTTGAACGACAGCGCGCGGGTGTCGCTTGCGGTGTCGTCGCAATTTTTTCAGTATGTCCTGCCCTTGCGGTACTGGGCATGCTGGCGCCGCGCCAGCGTGCCGCCTTCGGCCAGTGCAGCAAACGACACGCTGGCGTGGGCATGGCTGATTGCCAGGCCCAGCGCATCGGCGGCGTCCTTGCCCGGCAGGCCGGGCAGCTTGAGCAGCCGGCGCACCATCTCCTGCACCTGTTCCTTGTTGGCCAGGCCATGGCCGACGATGGCTTTTTTCATCTGCAAGGCGGTGTACTCGGCCACAGTCAAGCCGCCCGATACCAGCGCGGCGAGTGCGGCACCACGCGCCTGGCCGAGCAGCAGCGTGCTCTGCGGGTTGACGTTGACAAAAACGATCTCGACCGCAGCGCTGTGCGGCTGGTAGCGCTCGACGACTTCGCGCACGCCGTCGAAGATGATCTTCAGCCGGCCGGGCAGGTCACCGCGCGGTGCTTCGAGTGTGCTGATGGTGCCGCTGGCGACATAGGCCAGGCGCGGCCCGTCGGCGTCGATGACACCAAAGCCGGTGCGCTGCAAGCCGGGGTCGATGCCGAGAATCCTGATCATCTTGGGGGCCTGCGATCGCGCTTCAACGGCTCACACCGAGAGCTTGAAAAACCAGCGCACCGAATGGAAAAAGACGGGCGCTGCAAAACACAGCGGCGCGACGCGGTCGAGCAGGCCGACGGCGCCGGTGACCGATGCGGTATTGCCCCAGTAGCGCACCCCGGCGTCTTTTTTCAGCGCGCGCATGACGAGCTCGCCAAGGGTGCCAGCGCCGCCCGCGATAGCCGCCATCGCGGCCGCGCGCAGTGCATCAAAAGGGGTGATCCAGAACAGCGCCGCACCGACCGCGGCGGCGACGATGACGCCACTCGCCCAGGCGCGGAATGAAAACGAGCGGTCGATCAGGCGCGCCACCGGCCGGCGGCGCAGCAGCCGGCTTGCGACCTCCTGCGCGATCTGCGCCGCGGCCGCGACCACGACCAGGAAAAAAAGCAAAAACGCACCGCGCCCGCTGTAGTGCGGCAGCTCCAGCAAGAGCAGCGCGCTGACATGGCTCAAGCCGTAGACACAGACCATCACGCCCCACTGGATCTTGGCGTTGCGTTCGAGAAAGCGCTCGGGGTCGCCGGCCAGTGCGCTGACCACTGGCAGTGCCAGAAAAACGTAGACCGGGATGAAGACCGTGAAGAGATCAAAACCGCGCCAGGCCATGATCGTGTAGTGCAGCGGCAGCACGACAAAAAAGACCAGGATCAGGCTGCGGTGGTCGCCGCGCCGGGTGTGTGCCAGGGTGATGAATTCGCGCAGCGCGAGGAAGGAGATCAGCCCGACGACGACGGTCGCGCCGACCGGCCCGGACATCCAGGCCAGCCAGAAGATCACGGCGCTGACCCAGACCGCGCGCAGGTCGCGCGCAAAACGCCGGTCGCGGCCGGCCTGGTCGACATTGCGCTCGCGCAGCGTGTAGGCAAAACGCGCCAGCGAGACCAGCACGAGCATGCCGAAGAGCGCGACAAAAAGCGCGCTCACCTGCGCATCCACTGAGAGCTTGCTCAGATCGATCATGTCTGCACTGGCCGGCAGCTGATGACCGCGGCGCGTGCGCGGTCGAGGAAACGCCGCTTGTCTTCACCCGGCTGCAATTGCACTGGCGTACCGAAGGTCACCGTGCACAGGATCGGCACCGGCACGACTTCGCCCTTGGGCATCACGCGTTGCACGTTGTCGATCCAGGCCGGCACGAGCACGACCTTGGGGAAGTCTTCGGCGAGGTGGTACAGGCCACTCTTGAAGGGCTGCGGGTGGCCTTTGTTGCTGCGGGTGCCCTCGGGGAAAAGCACCAGCGAGTCGCCGCCGCGCAGCGCTTGCGCGAGCGGCTCGAGCGGATCCTGGTCGTCGGTCCGGGTGCGGCTGACATAGACCGCGTTGAAGACCTCGCGGGTGATCCAATGTTTGAAGCGCCCGCTCGTCCAGTAGTCACGCGCAGCGATCGGGCGGGTCGTCGCGCGCATCTCACGCGGCAGCGCAGCCCAGATCAACACCCAGTCGAGATGGCTCTGGTGGTTGGCAAAATAGATGCGCTGTTCGGCCTTGGGTGGGCAGCCCCGCCAATGCCCTTGGGCACCCGTGATCAGGCGGGTGATCAGCGCAAGCAGTCGGCCCATCGCGCGGGCGGCAAAGGTGGCGGAATGCATCGGCGCCGATGCTAACCGGCGCCTGCGGCCCGGGCCGCGTTATCGGGCATGCTCACCAGGCAACGTCGCGGCCGGGGAACGCGATCTTCGGTAGCGGCCACTGTGCCGCCAGCCAGGCCCTGAACGTGGCCCCGAGCCGCTCTTCGAGCCCGGATGCGATGCGGTCGCTGCGCGCCCAATACAACGCCTCGGCGTCGAAGCCGGCACGCTCGGTCGGGTCCAGGTAACAGCAGCCAACGACGCTGCGCTCGTCGGGCGAGAGCACCGCCCAGCTGAAAGAGCGGCGCAACTGGAATTCCTTCTGGTGCCAGCCGAGGTCGACCAGGTCCTGCATCATGGTCATGTCGGCGCTCGGCCATTCCCCGCCGGCACCGAACAGCGCCCGAAGCCGTTCGCGGCTGCTCATCACCGCTTCGTAGTCGAGCACCAGGTGGTCGACCCGCAGCGGCGTGAGCTTGAACTCCGGCGTGGCTGGCGCGGCGGGGATTTCAAAGTCGCTGGGCAGGAAAGGCATCTCGGGCTCCGGCTGATCGTGGCCGATCTCGGTGGTGTTGAAAGATCGGCACCGCGCCGACGACACAGCGGATGATTCCGGCCAGACCCGGCCTGAAACCGCACCTGCCGACGAGGAGCCCCGATGAACAGCCCAGCGGAAACTCTCGACGCCATTGTGATCGGCACCGGCCAGGCCGGCCCGGCGATCGCCGCCCGTTGCAGCCGCGAGGGCTTGAGCACCGCGGTCATCGAACGCGGCCACTTCGGCGGCACCTGCGTCAATGTCGGTTGTGTGCCGACGAAGACGATGGTCGCCAGCGCCAGGGCGATTCACCTCGCCCGGCGCGGTGCCGAGTTCGGTTTTGATGCCGGCGACCTGCGCGTGAACATGGCCCGGGTCAAGGCCCGCAAGGACGGCATCGTGCAGCACTCGCGCGACGCTGTCGGGCAGTGGCTGCACAGCCTGCCGCGCACCGAGGTCATCCTCGGCGAGGCACGGTTTGTCGCGCCGCGCACGGTCCAGGTGGGCACTCGATTGCTGACCGCGCAGAAGATCTTCATCAACGTCGGTGGCCGCGCAGTGCGACCGCCGCTGCCGGGCATCGACGACGTCGTGACCCTGGACAACGCTTCGGTGATGGAGCTGACCGAAGTCCCCGAGCATCTGGTCATCGTCGGCGGCAGTTATATCGGGCTCGAGTTTGCGCAAGTCATGCGCCGCCTCGGTGCGCAGGTCACGGTGGTCGAGCGCTCGGCGACGCTGCTGCACCACGAAGACGACGATGTCTCGGCCGGCATCCGCACCATCCTCGAGGCCGAAGGCATCAAGATCCAACTCGGCGCGGAATGCATCGCGCTGGCGCGTGATACCCAGCGCGACGGTGAGCGCATCGTGGTCGCTGCGTTATGTGCATCCGACATCCCGCCGATCATCGCCAGCCATGTCCTGCTCGCGGTCGGGCGGCAGCCAAATACCGACGGCCTGGGCTTGGCGGACGCCGGCATCAAGACCGACGAGCGCGGTTTCATCGTCGTCGACGATCAATGCCGCACCAGCGCCGACGGGGTCTGGGCGGTCGGCGACTGCAACGGCCGTGGCGCGTTCACCCACACCGCGTGGAACGACCACGAAATCGTGGTCGCCAACCTGTTCGACGGCGAACCGCGCCGCATCAGCGACCGCATCGGCTGTTATGCGCTGTTCATCGACCCGCCGCTCGGCCGCATCGGCATGAGCGAGGCCGAGGTGCGCGCCAGCGGGCGCCCCGCGCTGCGCGCCAAGATGCCGATGCAGCGTATCGGGCGGGCGCGTGAGGTTGGCGAGACACAAGGCTTCATGAAGGTGCTCGTCGATGCCGAATCAAAGCTGCTGCTCGGTGCGGCGATCCTCGGCCTCAACGGCGACGAGGTCATCCACAGCCTGCTCGACATCATGGCTGCCGGCCAGCCGGTGACGACGATCGCACGCACCATGCACATCCACCCGACGGTGAGTGAACTCGTGCCGACGCTGTTGCAGCAGCTCAAGCCGTTGAAGTGACGGTGGGCG
>JANOKR010000091.1:0-5381 GCA_031419315.1 Betaproteobacteria bacterium | reverse complement strand
AGCGGCATGTAGACCCGCACCACGCGCTGCGGCAGCGTCGACAGGAAGCTCATGCCTTCGCTGTTGTCGGACTCCGAAAGCGCGGCCGCCTTGGCCACCCGCGAGGGGTTGGGAGTCTCATTCATTGTTGTCACTCCCGGCTTGCCATTTGCGGCGTTGCAAGCCGAACCACGACACCATGATCGCGGCGAGCAGGAAGGGCACCATCGCGGTCGAGATCGCCGCGCCTTCGCCGATGCGCCCACCAAGGATCGCGGTGTTGTAGCTCATCGTAGCCATCAGCTCGGTGGCGCCGGCCGGGCCGCCGTTGGTCAGCACTTTGATGAGCTGGAAGTCGGTGAACGTGAAGAGCACCGAAAAGGTCATGACCACCGCGATGATCGGCGTCAGCAGCGGGTAGGTGATCTTGGTGAACATCTGCCAGGGCGTGGCGCCGTCGAGCGTGGCGGCTTCGTACAGCGATGCCGGCACGGTCTGCAAACCGGCGAGCAGGGTGATCGCGACGAAGGGCACACCGCGCCAAACATTGGCAAAGATGACCGAGAAGCGCGAGTTCCAGACATCACCCAGGAAATTGATATTGCCGCTGATCCAGCCGAGCTTGCGCAGTGACCAGGAGATGACCGAGAACTGCGGGTCGAAGATCCACCAGAAAGCAATCGCCGACAGCACCGTGGGCACGATGAAGGGCACCAGCACGATCGCGCGGATGATCGACTTGAAGGGCAGTTTTTCGTTGAGCAGGATCGCCAGGTACAGGCCGACGGCAAACTTGATGATGCTGGCGATCAGCGTATAGAAGATGGTGAAAAACACCGCCGTCTGGAACTTGCTGTCGCCGATGATCCACTCGTAGTTCTCAAGGCCGACAAACTGGCCCGGCGTGCCGATCTTGGCGTCGGTGAACGACAGCCAGATCCCCAGACCGAGCGGGTACAGCAGGAACAGCAGCAGGAAAGCCGCTGTCGGCACCATGAACAAGAACCCCAGGAAGTTCTTGTTCTGCCACAGCGCGGTCATGTCTGCATGCTCCTGCCGACCCGGTGCAACATCAGCGGTAAATACGCTTGGCTTGCCGCTCGGCGACCGCGATCGCGTCCTTGATCGTTGCGCGGCCGGTGCACACCGAAGCGACCATGTCCAGCAGCACGAAGTCGGCCAAAGCGCCGGCCGCTTTTTCGCCGACCGAACCCAGGCCACCGGCGGTCAAGGTGCGCTTGCCGGCATCGCGCAGCATCGACAACTTCGGGTCGGTTTTCCAGACCGCGTTGTCGTCGTAGGCGTTGAGCGGGTGGGTCAGATAGGCGACCGAGTCGATCAGCCATTTGTTGTAGTTCTCGGCTTCGAGCATGAAGGCGATGAAAGCCTTGCAGGCGTTGGGCACTTTGGAATATTTCATGACCATCATCGGGTAGGCAATGTGGAACTCGGTGGGCTTGCCCACCGGCCCGATCGGCCACAGCGAATGGTTCATATCGTCCATGACTTCCTTGGCCTTGGCGTCGCCCTTGGCGGCGCCGGCCTTGGCCGCGGCGTAGATCGAAACGCCGTTGTTGGTCAACGAAACCTGGCTCTCAAGAAAGGCCTTGTTGTTGAACGAATCGTTCCAAGAGGCGGTGCCGGGGACGAAGGTGTCGGACAGTGCCTTGATGTACTCAAGCGCCTTCACCGTCTCGGGTGAATTGATGATTACCTGATCCTTCGCATCGACGAGGTTGGCACCCTGCGACCACAGCGCCCAATGCACCCAGGCGTTGCCGTCACCCGACGCGCGGCCGAGCGCAAAACCGCCGGCCACCGACTTTTCTTTCAGCGCTTTCATCAGCTCGAGGAAACCCGCGCTGTCTTTCGGGACTTCTGTGAAGCCGGCCTTTTCGATCATGCTTTGCCGGTAGTTGATGACGTTGCCGTTGTAGGCCACGGGGATCGCGATCCACTTGCCCGCCGGGCCCTTGCCGTAGGTCTCGGCGGTGGGTGTCCAGCCGCCATACTTTTTGCCCAGGTAGGCGGCGACATCGGTGACGTCGGCGACCTTGGTCGGGAACAGATGGGGCAGCGAGTACAGGCCCCAGAACATGTCCGGGCCCTGGTTGGTATTGGCCGCGACGCTGGCCTTGGGCTGCACATCGTCAAGCGACTCGTTGATGACTTTGACCTCGACGCTGGTGGCCTTGGTGTAAGCCGCGACGAGGGCCATGAAACTGTCTTCTTCGCTCTGCACAAAACGCTTCCAGCGCAAGAGCTGGATCGCCGCGCCTTTTTCTGGCTTGAACGGCGACGCCTGCGCCCAGGCTTGAGCAAACAGCGCCAGGTTGGCGGTGGTGGCGGCGCCAGCGACGGCCACGCCGGTCTTCAAGGCATCGCGGCGGCTCGGCTGGCGTTGGGCGTAGCGTTCGGTCATCGGGAGTCTCCTGTCGGCAAGGTTTTGTTGGATCTGTTTGGGTATTGAATTCGCTCGGCCTCAGATCCGCTGGCCGCTCGATGGGTCGAACAAATGGGCGTTGCCCGCACGCGGGCGCAGCCGGATCTTCATACCAGGCGCAAATTCATGGCGCTCGCGGAAGACGGCTGAAATCTCCTGCCCGCCCAGCCGCGCAAAGACCTGGGTTTCGCTGCCGGTGGGCTCGACGACCACGACTTCGGCGTCTGCGCCGTCGTCGGCCAGATCGAGGTGCTCGGGGCGGATGCCGTAGATCGCCGGCCGGCCGTCGCTTGCCGTCGGCGCCACGTCGACGCCCAGGCGCGCGCCGCTGCGGGTATTGAAGGCGCCGCCCTGCAGCGTGCCTTCGATGAAATTCATGGCTGGCGAGCCTATGAAGCCGGCGACAAAACGGTTCGCCGGGTGGTCGTAGAGCTGCAACGGGCTGCCGATCTGCTCGATGCGGCCATCGTGCATGACGACGATCTGGTCGGCCATCGTCATCGCCTCGATCTGGTCGTGGGTGACATAAATCGATGTCGTGCGCAGGCGCTGGTGCAGCTCCTTGATTTCGGTGCGCATTGCGACGCGCAGCTTGGCGTCGAGGTTGCTCAGCGGCTCGTCGAACAAAAACACCTGCGGATCGCGCACGATTGCGCGCCCCATCGCCACCCGTTGGCGCTGGCCGCCAGAGAGCTGGCGCGGGAAGCGGTCGAGCAGCGGCGCCAGGCCCAGGATGCCGGCGGCCTTGTTGACGCGCTCTTCGATCGTCGCCTTGGCGGTCTTGGCCAGGGCCAGCGAAAAGCCCATGTTGTCGCGCACCGTCATGTGCGGATAGAGCGCGTAGTTCTGGAAAACCATCGCGATGTCACGCTGCTTGGGCGGCATCTGGTTGACCACGACGCCGCCGATGCGGACTTCGCCGGCGCTGATATTTTCCAGGCCGGCGATCATGCGCAGCAGCGTCGATTTGCCGCAGCCGGATGGCCCCACGAGCACCGTGAACGAGCCGTCAGGGATGTGGATATCCACGCCGTGCAGGATCTCGACGTCGCCGAAGCGTTTTTTCACCGCTGCAATTTCAACACTCGCCATGCGGAGCCTGGATGCCGGGTTGGATCGCTGCGGAAGATACCCGCGCGCTGCACCCACCGCCTCCGTGCTTACCCGTTGTGGGGCGCAGAAGTTGTCTGATAACCTGATGAAATGGCTGCGCGATCGGCGACTGCATCTGCTTCTTCGGCGCCCCCTTCCGCAGCCCGGCCGCGGGCTGTGGCCCGCCTGCCCCTGGTCACCGAGCGCCTGTCGGACCGGCTCGCCGCGCGGCTCATTGCACAGATCGACAAGGGCGCGCTCAAGCCTGGCGACCGGCTGCCGACTGAGGCGCAGTTGTCGATCGAACATGGTGTTTCGCGGTCGGTGGTGCGCGAAGCGGTGCATCAGATCAAGTCTCGCGGCCTGCTGCGCTCGCGCCAGGGTTCGGGTGTTTTTGTGGCTGCGGCGCCGGCGCAGCAGCCGTTGGCCTTCGACCCCAAGGTGCTCGACTCGATGGACGCGGTGCTGCAGGTTGTCGAACTGCGCCGCGTGCTCGAAGGCGAGATTGCCGCGCTGGCGGCACAACGTGCGACGCGGGTGCAGGTTGCCGGCCTGCGGCGGGCGATGAAAGCGATCGACAGCGCGACCGTAGCCGGCACCGACGGCGTTGCCGAAGATCTGGCCTTTCACCGCGCCATCGGCGAGGCTACCGGCAACCCGCAGTTCAGCCGCCTGCTCGCTTTTTTGGAGCAGTATCTTTTTGAAGCGATGCGCGTGACCAAGGGCAACGAGGCGCGGCGCAGCGACTTCATGGACCAGGTGCGGGCCGAACACCGCGCCATCGTCGACGCGATCGCGGCGCGCGACGTCCTGCTCGCCCGCCGCAGCGCCATCGAGCACTTGCAGCGTGCTGACTGGCGTCTGCAAGAAGGCGGGGTCATCGCCCGCAAGGTGGCCAAGGGCGCTAAAGCGCAGCGGCCCGTTCCAGCACGATCGAGGAGTGCCTAAGCATGAAAGTGATGATCACCGGCGGCGCCGGTTTCCTGGGTGCGCGACTCGCGCGCACGTTGCTTGCCCGCGGGCATCTCGGCGGCCGGCCGATAAGGCGGCTGGTGCTGACCGATCAATATCCGCTGCCTGACGCGGCGACCGATCTGCGCGCCGATGCGCGTGTCGAAGCCCGCACCGGCGCGCTGCTGGATCAATGCGCAGCGCTGCGCGACGAGCCGTTTGATGCCGTTTTCCATCTCGCCTCGGCGGTGTCGGGTGAGTGCGAGGCCGACTTCGATCTGGGCCTGCGCAGCAATCTCGACAGCACACGTGCGCTACTCGATGCCTTGCGCGCACGGGTGACCGGTGGTGCCGCGCCGACACGGCTGGTCTTCAGCAGCTCGGTGGCGGTCTTCGGGCCCGACCCGGCGTACCCGTTCCCGGCGGTCGTCGGCGACGATACGCTGCCGACGCCGCAGACGAGTTACGGCACGCAAAAACTGATCTGCGAACAGCTCATCGCCGACTACACGCGCAAGGGCTACATCGACGGCCGCGCGGCGCGCCTGATGACGGTGACGGTGCGCCCCGGCCGGCCCAACGGCGCGGCGAGTTCGTTTTTCAGCGGCATCATCCGCGAGCCGCTGGCCGGCGTCGATGCCGTGCTGCCGGTGTCGCCCGACGTGCGCCACCCGGTGTCGTCGCCGCAGCGCACTGTCGAAGGCCTGATCGCGGTCTTCGAAGCCAGCCGCGAAGCGTTTGTCGGCCGCAGTGCAATGAACTTGCCGGGCCTGAATGTCAGCGTGCAGCAGATGCTCGATGCGCTCGAAGCAGTGGCCGGGCCAAAGGTGCGCGCGCGCGTCAAACTGCAACGCGACGAACGCATCGCCGGCATCGTTGCCAACTGGCCAAGCGGGGCCACCGCGGCGCGCGCGGC
>JANOKR010000090.1:0-2562 GCA_031419315.1 Betaproteobacteria bacterium | reverse complement strand
CGAGCATAATCAACCCCGATTCATTCGTTGATTTCATTATTGCACCGGCTTGGCTGGATTCAACCCCGGGGATTCAACCCCTGCGGTTTCCCTCGGCAGTTCTTGCGGCTTCCCATCGGGCCAAGCCAGTGCCGTGCCAGTGGCCTTCGCACCCGATCAATTGCTACGCACGCCGCATGAGAGCCAGCCAGTTTTTCGTCTCGACCTTGAAGGAAGCGCCGGCCGACGCCGACGCCATGAGCCACCAACTCATGATGCGCGGCGGCTTCATCAAGCGCCTCGGTGCGGGCATCTACAGCTACATGCCGATGGGGCTGCGCGTGATCCGCAGAATCGAGGCGATCATCCGCGAAGAGATGAACCGCGCCGGCGGGGTCGAGCTCCTGATGCCGGTGGTTCAGCCCGCCGAGCTGTGGCAAGAGAGCGGCAGATTCCAGAAGTACGGCCCCGAACTGCTGCGCGTCAAGGACCGGAATGACCGCGACTTCGTGATTCAGCCGACCAGCGAAGAAGTCATCACCGACATCGCGCGCCAGGAACTGCGCAGCTACCGCGCGCTGCCAAAGAATTTCTACCACATCCAGACCAAGTTCCGCGACGAACGCCGGCCGCGTTTTGGCGTCATGCGCGGGCGCGAGTTCACGATGAAGGACGCCTATTCCTTCGACCGCGATATCGAAGCCGGCCGCCGCAGCTACGAGCAGATGAACCAGGCCTACCGCGCGATCTTCGACCGCATGGGCCTGCGGTACCGCGCGGTGGCCGCTGACACTGGCGCCATCGGCGGCGATATCTCGCAGGAGTTCCAGGTCATTGCCGATACCGGCGAAGACGCGATCGTCTACTGCCCGACGAGCGACTACGCGGCGAACATCGAACTTGCCGAAGCGCTGGCCCCGGCGGCGCCGCGCGGCGCTGCATCGATGCCGCTGACCAAGACAGCGACGCCGGCCAAGAGCACCTGCGAAGCTGTGGCCGCGCTGCTCGGTGTGCCGCTGACCCGCACCGTCAAGTCGCTGGTGCTGGCCACCGACGCGCTTGATGAATCGGGCGCGATCACCAAGACCACGGTCTGGCTACTGCTCGTCCGCGGCGACCATGTGCTCAACGAAATCAAGGCCGGCAAGATCGCCGGGCTGAAGAGCGGTTTTCGGTTTGCGACGGTGGCCGAGATTCAAAGCCACTTCGGCTGCAAGCCGGGTTATCTGGGCCCGCTGGCAACTGTCAAGCCGGTGAAGATCGTCGCCGACCGCACGGTGGCGGCGATGCACGATTTCATCTGCGGCGCCAACGAAGCCGACTTCCATTTCACCGGCGTCAACTGGGGCCGCGACCTGCCCGAACCCGACCTTGTCGCTGATATCCGCAACGTCGTTGCCGGCGAACCTTCGCCCGATGGCGGCGGTTTGCTGGCCATCCAGCGCGGCATCGAAGTCGGCCATGTTTTCTTGCTCGGCACGCAGTACAGCGAGCCGATGAAGGCGAATTTTCTCGATGAAAACGGCAAGCCCCAGCCCTTTGTGATGGGCTGTTACGGCATCGGCGTGACGCGCATCCTGGGCGCCGCCATCGAGCAGAACCACGACGCGCGCGGCGCCATCTGGCCGACCGCGATCGCGCCCTTTGCGGCCGTGATCTGCCCGATCGGCTTCGACCGCAACGACGCCGTGCGTGCCGCCGCCACCGCGCTCTACGACGAGCTTGTTGCGCTCGGCGTTGACGTGATCCTCGACGACCGCGGTGAGCGCCCGGGCGTGATGTTTGCCGATTGGGAGCTCATCGGCGTGCCGCAGCGGGTGGTGCTGTCCGAGCGCGGCCTCAAGGACGGCACGGTCGAGTTGCAGGGCCGCCGCGAACCTGAGGCGGCACGGGTCGCGCTGAACACCGTCGCCGGCCTGCTGCGCGAGCGGCTTGACGCCGGCCCGCGGGGGCTTGCCGGGGTGTGAACCGCATTGCCGCGCGCCGCGGTTTTGTCGTCGCTGCGGCGGCCTGTTTGGCCGGCATCGCCGGCCTGCCGCTGCGCCACGCGCGCGCCGGCGCGCAGGCTGAAGAGCCGCTCGCGAATGCAGTCCGCTCGGTGCTGTCGGCGGCCATCGCCGGCGCCAAACCCCCGCGGCCGGATTTTGAGCGCATCGAAGACCGGCTGGCTTATCTGAAGTGGCTCGGCGCGACGAGCGAGAAGCTCAAACCCCGCAAGTCAGAGCACCGCACCCGCGTCGAGTTTCTCGAAACTGCCTGGTACGAATCGCGCCGCGCGGGGCTGGAGACGCCGCTCGTGCTCGGTCTGATCCAGGTCGAGAGCGGCTTCAGAAAGTACGTCATCAGTTCGGCCGGTGCGCGCGGCTATATGCAGGTGATGCCGTTCTGGGCGCGGCTCATTGGCGACGGTGACGCCAGCCGGCTGTTCCACATGCAGACCAATCTGCGTTTTGGCTGCACGATCCTGCGCCACTACCTCGACGTCGAACGTGGTGATCTGTTCCTGGCACTGGGCCGCTACAACGGCAGCCGCGGCAAGCCGGACTATCCGAATGCGGTTTTCGCCGCGCGGCGCCTCTGGGA
>JANOKR010000089.1:0-4618 GCA_031419315.1 Betaproteobacteria bacterium | reverse complement strand
AAGCCGGCCGGCATCGCCAACCCGAAGGACTTCCGCAACGAGATCGTCAACTTCGTGCTGCGCGCGCGGGCCAACAACCAGGGCAACAACCCGGTCTGGACGAGTTACGAAAAACTACGTTCGGTGATCGAGAAAAAAATGTTCTCGAATACCGAAGAGCTGCTGCCGGTGATCAGCTTCAACGCCAAGGCCAGCGCCGACGAGGCCAAAAAACACGAAGACTTCGTCACCCGCATGGTCGCCAAGGGTTACACGCCCAAGCAGGTGCGCCTGCTTTGCGAGTGGTACCTGCGCGTGCGCAAGTCGAGCTGAGTCGGCGATAAGTTCAAGAGGGCGCGGATGCTGCAATCCATCATCGACCGCAGGCTGGCCGGCAAGAACAAGTCGATCGGCAACCGCGAGCGTTTCCTGCGCCGCTACAAGGAGCAGGTCAAAGAAGCGGTCAAGCGCGCGATCGACGGCCGCGGCATCCGCGACATCGAGCGCGGCGAGGACATCCACATCCCCAAGCGCGATATCAACGAGCCGGTGTTTGGACATGGCCAGGGCGGGGTGCGCGAGACGGTGCACCCGGGCAACCAGGACTATGTGCGTGGCGACCGCATCGAGCGGCCCAAGGGTGGCGGTGGCCAGGGCAGCGGGCCCGGCCAGGCGAGTGACTCCGGCGAAGGCGAAGACGACTTTGTCTTTTCGCTGTCCAAAGAAGAATTCATGCAGGTCTTTTTTGAAGACCTCGCGCTGCCGCACCTGATCCGCACCCAGTTGGCCGAAACGCCGGAATGGAAAACCCACCGCGCCGGCTACAGCAGCGACGGCACGCCGAACAACCTGCATGTCGTGCGCTCGATGCGCGGCGCGATCGGCCGGCGCATCGCGATTGGCGCCAGCGGGCGCAACGAATTGCGCGAGCTCGAAGCCCGTCTTGAGGCGTTGCTGCTGAAGCCCGCCGAAGCGGCTGCCGGCACGCCGGACCGCGCTGTGGTCGACGCGGAGATCGCAGCGCTTCAGGAACAGATCGAATCGCTGCGCGCCAAGCTCGCGCGCATCCCCTACCTCGACCCGATCGACCTGCGCTTTCGCAATCGCGTCCGTGTTCCGGTGCCAACTTCGCGCGCAGTGATGTTTTGCCTGATGGATGTCTCGGGCTCGATGGACGAGGGGCGCAAGGAGCTGAGCAAGCGCTTTTTCATCCTGCTCTACATGTTCCTGACGCGGCACTACGACAAGATCGACATCGTCTTCATCCGCCACCATACCCAGGCGCAAGAAGTGGACGAAGAAAACTTCTTCCACGCCCGCGAAACCGGCGGCACGGTGGTCTCCAGCGCCCTGGTGTTGATGGAAGAAATCATCCGCGCACGCTACAACCCGGCCGAGTGGAATATCTACGGCGCCCAGGCCAGCGACGGCGACAACTGGCATCATGACAGCGGCCGCTGCCGCGAGTTGCTGGCCGACAAGATCCTGCCGCTGTGCCGCTACTACGCCTATGTGCAGGTCGCCGACGAAGAGCAGAACCTGTGGCAGGAATATGCCCAGTTGCTCGAGGGCCAGCCGACATTCGCGATGCGCAAAGCCACCCAGCCGAACCAGATCTACCCGGTCTTTCGCGACCTCTTCAAGAAAGAAGGGGCGAAGGCGGCATGAACCCGGCGTTGACCCATCCGCTGCCGCCCGGCGAGCGCCCGGCGCAGCCCTTGCCGGGCCCGAGCGACTGGTCGTTTGATCTCGTCGACACCTACCACCGGGTGATCCAGCAGACCGCGCGGCGCTTCGGCCTGGACACCTACCCGAACCAGCTCGAGGTCATCACCGCCGAGCAGATGATGGACGCCTACGCCAGCGTCGGCATGCCGGTGAACTACCGGCATTGGAGCTACGGCAAGGAGTTCATCGCCACCGAGAAAAACTACAAACGTGGCCACATGGGCCTGGCCTACGAGATCGTCATCAACAGCAACCCCTGCATCAGCTACCTGATGGAGGAAAACACGATGGCGATGCAGGCCCTGGTGATCGCCCACGCGGCTTACGGCCACAACAGTTTTTTCAAGGGCAACTACCTTTTTCGGATGTGGACCGATGCGGCGTCGATCATCGACTACCTGGTCTATGCGAAGAACTACGTCGCCCAGTGCGAAGAAAAACACGGCCTCGATACGGTCGAATCGTTCATCGATTCCTGCCACGCGCTGGCCAACCACGGCGTCGACCGCTACCGCCGCCCGACACGCAAGTCGCTGGCGCAAGAGCTCGCCGACCGCAAGGATCGCGAGGCCTATGCGCAGCGCCAGGTCAACGACCTCTGGCGCACGCTGCCCAAAAAAGCCGACAAGACCGAAGGCGGCGCCGAGACCCGGCGCTTCCCCGACGAGCCACAGGAAAACCTGCTTTACTTCATCGAAAAAAACGCGCCGCTACTCGAGCCCTGGCAGCGCGAGGTCGTGCGCATCGTGCGCAAGGTGGCGCAGTATTTTTACCCGCAGCGCCAGACCCAGGTCATGAACGAAGGCTGGGCGACCTTCTGGCACCACAAGCTGCTCAATACGATGTACGACGACGGTTACCTGACCGACGGCGTGATGATCGAGTGGCTGAAGTCGCACACCAATGTGGTCTACCAGCCGCCGGTCGGCCACAAGGCCTATTCGGGCATCAACCCCTATGCGCTGGGTTTTGCGATGTACACCGATATCAAGCGCATCTGCGACAAGCCCACCGACGAAGACCGCGCCTGGTTCCCGCAGATCGCCGGCACGCCCTGGCTGCCGGCCTTGCACGAGGCGATGCACAACTACAAGGACGAGAGTTTTGTCGGCCAGTTCCTGAGCCCGAAACTGATGCGCGACCTGCGCCTGTTTGCGATCGTCGACGACGAAAAAGAAAATCAGCTCGAGGTCGGTGCGATCCACGACGATGCCGGCTACAAGCGGGTGCGCGAATCGCTGTCGCGCCAGTACGACCTGGGCTCGCGCGAGCCGAATATCCAGGTCTGGAACGTCAACCTGCGCGGCGACCGCTCATTGACGCTGCGCCACTTTCAGCACAACGACCGGCCGTTGCACGACAGCGGCCAGGAAGTCCTCAAGCATGTCGCCCGGCTGTGGGGCTTTGGCGTCCAGCTCGAGAGTGCCAACAGCCAGGGCGACGTGACCAAGACCTGGGCAGTGCCGGCGCCGCCGCAGGCCTGAGCCTACAAACAAGCCCGGCTGCGGCGCGGCCCGCGCGGCTTACTGCGGCGTGCCCAGGTAGTCCGCCCAGCGCAGCCCGGGCAACGAAGCGGTCGCTGTTGTCGCGCCCGACGGGAAGAAGTCAAGGTCGAACAACAGCGCGCTTTTGGCGCTGAGCAGGATGCTGTCGCCGGCGGCGTCGCGCAGGCGCAGGGTGCCGGTGGCCGGCGGGCCGAGCACGGTGCCCGACATCGAGCCGCTGGCGACCACCGAATAGGTCTGGCCGCCGATGCCGATGCCACCATCGATCTCGAAGGTATTCGTCGACGCGGTGCTCAGCGCATACACGTCGAAGTCGTAGACCACCGTCGCGCCGGCCAGCGTCACGCTGGTGCCCATAAAGCTCACGCGCGAGCGCTCGCCACCGGTCGCGGGTTTGGTCCAGAAGCGCGCCGCGCCGCTGTAGTTGCCATAGCCGGCGAGTGCGAAGTTGCTGAAGCCGACACTCGCATCGATGGCTGTGACCTCGTTGCGGCCGTTGATCTCGACGCCGTTGAGGGTCAGCGTCACGCTGCCGTTGGCGACCGGCGTGGTGGCGTCGAGGACGCAGTTGGTGGCGTCCAGCGTGAGCGCGTCGCCCGCGCTCAGAACCGTGCTGTTGTCGGCATCGTCGAAAGTGACGGTGAAGGTGCCGCCTTCGTTTTCGCAAGCTTGCGTATCGACCGAGATCGCCGACGGTTTTTCGCGCGTGATGGCGAACGGCGCGCCAAGCCGCACCACGGCGCGCAGCACATGCGCCGGCATGCCCATCACGGGCGCGCGCGGCGCGGTGCCGGTGCGGGTGCTGGTGTTGGCGGCGATGCTCGATTGCGGCGACTCGCGCACGCCGGTGATGTCGAGCACACCCTCGCTGGCGGTGCTGAGCACCGCTCGCGCGAGCCAGCCGCCCAGGTTGCCGAGGTTGGCGGCTGTGGCGTCGGAGCCCGCCGATGCGGCGACCGCGCGCACAGCCGTCGGCACCGTGACTTGCAGCTCGGAGCTGCCGCCACCGCCGCCGCCGCAGCCGACAAGTGAAGCAGCGACTGCGGCCGCGCAGAGCGCCGTGAGAGGAATTGCGCCGCGACGATGAATGGTGGTGGACATGAAGCTCCCTAGACGATGAGCCCCATTATCGCCATGCCGACCACGCCGCGCAGTGACGGCCCGCGACCAGCCCTCGGCCGCACTCAGGGCCGCGGCGTGACCTTGACCCCCTTGGTGGGCGGTCGCTGCGCCGCGGCGGCCTGGGGGCCCCGTCAGTACTCGAAGATCTTGCCCGGGTTCATGATGTTCTTCGGGTCGAGCGCATGTTTGATGCTGCGCATCATCTGCACCGCGCCCGCGCCGGCCTCGTCGACCAGGTAGGGCATCTTGTGCAGCCCGATGCCATGTTCGCCGGTGCAGGTGCC
>JANOKR010000088.1:0-13044 GCA_031419315.1 Betaproteobacteria bacterium | reverse complement strand
CCGGGGCCGGCCGTCCCCCGCGGGGATCAAGGAAAGTGGCAGAGCCACATTTCCTTGAGACCTCGCAGCGCGACAGCAATGCCGCGGTGACCGCGCGTCCGGCGTCGTTGCTGCAGACCATGCGCGCTGTCGGCTGGTCGTTTTTTGGCATCCGCCGCGCGGCGGGTTATGAAGAAGATGTGCAGCGGCTGAACCCGGTGCATGTGGTCATTGCCGGTGTCTTTGGCGCAGCGCTGTTTGTCCTGGCGCTGGTGCTGCTCGTGCGCTGGGTCGTCGGCAGCGGGGCGGCGCTGGGCTGACGTTCCGACATCACGATGACTTGCCGGCCCAAGCTTTGGAGTTTTTCAGTTCCTGAATTTTTTTCGGATCGAGGAGATCGACTGACATGTCGGCCATGACCCCCGCGGGCGCCACGCCCTACTACTACATCCCCGAACCCTCGCGCCACCCGGTGTTGGTGGCTTTTGGCTTCCTGCTCATCATCTTCGGTGCCACGCAGTGGATCAACGGCGCCGGCTGGGGTGCCTGGGTCACGCTGGCGGGTTTTATCGTCTGGCTGACGGTACTGTTCCAGTGGTTCAAGCAGGCCATCGGCGAGAGCGAACGCCATCTCTACTCCGACCGCGTCGACGTCTCGTTTCGCTGGAGCATGAGCTGGTTCATCTTCTCCGAGGTGATGTTTTTTGCCGCCTTCTTCGGCGCGCTGTACTGGGCGCGGGTGCACGCCCTGCCGATGCTCGGCAACCTCGACCACCAGGTGCTGTGGCCCGACTTCAAGGCGATCTGGCCGAGTGCCGGCGGCGGTGTCACCGCCTCACCCGCGGGCACCATCGAGCCCTTCATGACGATGGGCCCCTGGCCGCTGCCGACGATCAACACCGCGCTGTTGTTGAGTTCGGGTGTGACGATCACGATCGCCCACCATGCGCTGCTGGCCAACCAGCGTGCGAAGACGATCCTGTGGATGTGGATCACCGTGATCCTCGGCGCCACCTTCGTCTGCGTGCAGGCCTACGAGTACATCCATGCCTACCGCGACCTGAACCTCAAGCTCAGCTCGGGCATCTTCGGCAGCACTTTTTTCATGCTCACCGGCTTTCACGGCTTCCACGTCTTTGTCGGGATGTTGATGCTGACCTTTATCACGCTGCGCTTGATGAAGGGCCACTTCACACCCGAGCGGCACTTCGGTTTTGAAGGCGCGGCCTGGTACTGGCACTTTGTCGATGTCGTCTGGCTCGGCCTGTACTTCCTCGTCTACTGGCTCTGATAGTGCCCCTAGGCCGCCGCTGCGCGGCGACCGCCATCCGGCATGCATGCCGGATGGCCCTCACCAGCCACTCGCGAGCGCGCAGGCGCTCGCTCGGTGCGGGCTCGGTCCCCCGAGGGGATCAAGGAAAGTGGCAAAGCCACATTTCCTTGAAGGCCCGCTGCAACCGCGGCCCCGCCGCCCGACCGTGCAAGCGCCGCTCGGAGCGGCGCTAGTACTTGCTCAGGCCGAAATCGGGATGCCGCTCGGCTTGATCCAGCCCATCTGCCAGGCCAGCAGAATGAACAGGAACAGCGCCACCGACAGCGCCACCCGCAGCGCCAGTGCACGCGCCATCGCCGGGTTGCGCGCACCCGGCACGCGGCCCTTGCGCAGCATCATCGCGCCGGCGCCGGCCAGCGCGGCGAGTACCAAGACGAGCATGATCACGATGACAGTCTTCATGGGCCAGCATTATTCCACCCAGCGGCGGCGTAACCCCCAGCCCCAACCGACATGATGACCTGGCAGCGCACGATCATCCTGCTCGCCGCACTCGCGCTGGCCGCGGCGACCGGCAGGCTCGGTATCTGGCAGCTTGATCGCGCAGCGCAGAAAACGGCGCTGCAAGCGGCGATCGATGCGCGCGGCGCGATGCCCGCGCTGGTGCCGGCCGAGTTGGCGTTGTCGGTGGCGCAGGCCAGTGAGCAGCACCATCGCCGCATCACGCTAGCGGGCGAATGGGTGCCTGACGCGACGGTCTATCTGGACAACCGCCAAATGAACGGCCGGCCCGGATTTTTTGTCATCACGCCGTTGCGGCTGGCCGACGGCAGCGCGGTGCTGGTGCAGCGCGGCTGGCAGCCGCGGGCCTTTACCGACCGCGCGCGAGTCGTCGCGCCGCGCCCAGCGCCGGGCGTGGTGTCGGTGGTCGGCCGCATCAGCCCACCGCCGGCAAGGCTGTACGAGTTCGACGCGGCGGCTTCCGGGGCCATCCGGCAGAATCTCGACATCGGCGCGTTTGCCAGCGAGACCGGCCTGCGGCTGCGGCCGCTGTCGGTACTGCAAATCGACGACAGCGCCGACACGACCCTCGGCACTGCGGCCAGCGCGGCGGCCGACGGTACGGCCACTACTACGGCCGATGGCCTGCAGCGCAATTGGCCCCGTGCCGTGGCCGATGTGCAGAAACACGACGGCTACGCTTTTCAATGGTTCGCGCTGTCTGCGCTGACGATCGGTCTATATGTCTGGTTCCAACTCATCCAACCCCGGCGCCGCGCAGCCAACGCCGGCTGATGCCGCTGGCGAAGCGGTGGCCTTCACCGTGCACACGATGCCGGTACCTGCGGTGGTGCGCCAGCGCACCACCGGCGGCCGGCTGAAGATGCTGCTCATCGGCCTGGCCTGCGCCGCGCCGGTGGTGGCGTCGTACCTCACCTACTACGTGATCCGCCCCGAAGGGCGCAGCAACTACAGCACCTTGATCGAGCCGGTGCGGGCGCTGCCCGCGGCGCTGCCGCTGCAGGCCATCGACGGCGCACCGGTTGCCGCGGCGTCGCTGCGCGGCCAGTGGCTGCTCGTCGCGGTGGCTGGCGCCTGCGATGCAGTCTGCGAAAAACGTTTGTACATGCAGCGCCAGCTGCGCGAGATGCTCGGTCGCGAACGTGACCGCGTCGAAAAAATCTGGTTTGTCGTTGACGATGCACCGGTCAGCGCTGCGCTGGTCGCAGCGCTCGCCGCAGCCGAGCCGGTGCGTGTGCTGCGGGTGCCGCGTGCCGAGCTGGCGAAGTGGCTCGAGCCCGAGGCGGGGCAGACGCTCGAAGCGCATCTGTACCTGATCGACCCGCTCGGCCAATGGGTGCTGCGCCCGCCTGCTGACCCGCAGCCGGCCAAGGTCAAGCGCGATCTTGACCGCCTGCTGCGTGCTTCGGCATCGTGGGACAAGGCCGGCCGCTAGCGCGCGAGCCTCATGGACAGCACACCGCTGATCGACCTCACACCCACGCTGCGGCTGTTGCTGCTGGCGGGCGTGGCGGCACTGTTGCCGCTGGGCTGGGTCTGGCTGCGCCAGCGTGGCCGGGACACGTGCGCGCGTATCGCGGCATTGACCGCGGTGACGTTGTTTCTAACCTTTGACCTCATCGTCTTCGGCGCCTTCACGCGGCTCAGTGACTCCGGCCTCGGCTGCCCCGACTGGCCCGGTTGTTACGGCCAGGCCAGCCCCTTTGGCGCGCAGGCCGATATCCAGGCCGCGCAAACCGCGCAGCCGGATGGGCCGGTGACTTTTGGCAAAGCCTGGATCGAGATGATCCACCGTTATCTGGCGATGACCGTGGGTGCGCTGATCCTGGTCATCGCCGTGGTCAGCTGGGCCGGGCGCGGTCGGCTGCCCCATTCGCCGTGGTGGCCGACGCTGACGCTGGCCTGGGTCATCGTGCAGGGCCTGTTCGGCAAGTACACGGTCACGCTCAAGCTCTATCCGGCGGTGGTCACCGCGCACCTGCTCGGTGGCATGTTGTTGCTGGCCCTGCTGGTGATGCAGCATGAAACCTGGCGCGCGCGCAGCCAGACGCTAACCCCTCAAATGAGCCGCGGCCTGGTTTTGGTGATCCCGCTGCTGTGGGCGCAGATCGCACTCGGCGGCTGGGTCTCGACCAACTACGCGGTGCTCGCCTGCGAAGGCTTGCCGCTATGCAATGCCCAATGGTGGCCGGCGATGAATTTTGGCGAAGCGTTTTCTCCGTTGCGCGAGCTCGGCCGCACCGGCCAGGGTGGCTATCTTTCGCTCGAGGCGCTGGTCGCGATCCAGATGGCGCACCGGCTGATGGCGCTGGTGCTGTTCGTTGCGGTGGCCGTGCTGGTGCACTCACTCTGGCGCGGCGACAACATCACGCGCCGCTACGCGCTGGCCTTGGGCCTGCTGACGCTGTTGCAGGCCGCCACGGGCATCTCCAACGTCGTGCTCGGCTGGCCGATCGCTGCCGCGCTGCTGCACTCGGCCGGGGCGGCGGCCTTGGTCGCGGTGAGCACGTCGCTGTGGGCGCGAAGCAGGTATGACCTGCGCTCGGCAGCCGCTGTGGGTGTCGGGCAAGGCGCGCCTGCCTAAAATCCAGATTCTCGCCCCATGTCGCAGACCCTGACCCGCCCCGCCAGCGCCGCATCGCGTTGGGCCCAGTTCTACGCGCTGACCAAACCGCGTGTGGTGCAGCTCATCGTCTTCTGCGCCGTGATCGGCATGCTGCTCGCGCAGCCCGGCCTGCCCGATCTGCGGCTCGCTGCTGCGGCCACGGCCGGCATCTGGCTCGTCGCTGCCGCGGCGGCAGCATTCAACTGCCTGATCGAAGAACAGATCGACGCCAAGATGGCGCGCACCGCCTGGCGCGCCACCGCAAAGGGCGAGTTGTCGCGTGCGCAGACGCTGAGCTTTTCTGGCCTGCTCTGCGCCGCCGGCAGCGCGGTATTGTGGTTCTGGGTCAACCCGCTGACGATGTGGCTGACCTTTGCCACCTTCATCGGCTACGCGGTGATCTACACCGTGGTGCTGAAACCGCTAACGCCGCAGAACATCGTCATTGGCGGCGCCTCGGGCGCGATGCCGCCGGTGCTCGGCTGGGCCGCGATGCGCAACGATGTCGGGCTCGAAGCCTGGATCCTGTGCCTGATCATCTTCTTGTGGACACCGCCGCACTTCTGGGCGCTGGCGCTGTACCGGGTCGAGGACTACCGGCGCTCGGGCCTGCCGATGTTACCGGTAACACACGGCTCGGAGTTCACCCGGCTGCAAGTGCTGCTCTACACCCTGGTGCTTTTTGCGGCGACGCTGCTGCCGTTCACGGTGCGCATGAGCGGCTATCTGTACCTGTCTGCGGCGGTGGTGCTTGGTGCAGGATTCATCGCCTACGCCTACCGGCTCTGGCGCAACTACAGCGACGCCCTCGCGCGCGAGACCTTCCGATTTTCCATCTGGCATCTGTCGCTGCTTTTTGCCGCGCTGCTGCTCGACCACTGGCTCGACCCATGGCTGACATCGTTCTTCGCAGGCTGATCGTTCTGGCCGCAGCGCTGCTGTTGGCGGCCTGCCAACCCGCGCCCGATGCCGCCCCGCCGAGCGCGGCATTCAAGGGCATCGACATCACCGGCGCCGACTACGCACGCGAGCTTTCACTGCCCGACGCCGACGGCAAACTGCGTACGCTGGCCGAGTTCAAGGGCCGTGTCGTGGTCGTCTTTTTTGGCTTCACGCATTGCCCCGATGTCTGCCCGACGACGATGGTCGAGCTGGCCGGCGTGAAGCGCCAACTCGGTGCTGCCGGCGCCGATTTGCAGGGCCTCTTTGTCACCGTCGACCCCGAGCGCGACACACCGCAGGTGCTGGGTGCTTATGTGCGCAATTTCGACCCCGGTTTTGTCGCGCTGCGCGGCACGATTGATGAAACCAAGGCCGCGGCCAAACACTTCAAGGTCTTTTTTGCCAAGGTGCCGGGCAAGACCGACGGCAGCTACACGATGGACCACACCGCGGGCTCGTTCATCTTCGACCGCGCTGGCCGGGTGCGCCTGTTCACCCGCTTTGGCACGGGCACTGAAGCGCTGGCGCACGACCTGAAGATCCTGCTGGCGCAGAAATGAAAACGGCCCCGCTGGGGCGGGGCCGTGGGGCCGTGGGGCCGCCGTCGTGACCGGCGGCGGCGCTGTCCGTGTTGGTGTCGGCTGTCAGGCCGCAGCCATCTCCAGCGCCTTGCGCATCTTCTTCATCGCCGCGACTTCGATCTGGCGGATGCGCTCGGCGCTGACGCCGTAGTCGGCCGCCAGCTCGTGCAAGGTCATGCCGCCCGAGCTGTCGTCGTTGACCTTCAGCCAGCGTTCTTCGACGATGCGCCGGCTGCGCGCGTCGAGCACATCCAGCGCCTGCTCGATGCCGTCGCCGGCGAGCCAGTCGCGGTGGCGCGACTCGATCGCGCGCGTCGGCTCGTCGCGGTCGTCGGCCAGGTAGGCGATTGGCGCAAAGCTGCGCTCGTCTTCGCCATCGTCGCCCTGCGGCTCGAGCGCGACGTCAGCGCCCGAGAGCCGGGTTTCCATCTCGATGACTTCTTCGGGCTTGACGTTGAGCGCGCGCGCGATCGTCTCGACCTCGCTCGGGTTGAGCGTGCTGCGGTGGGTGTCGCCTTCGGCGGCGCCAGCGCGAAAGCGCTGCTTCATCGATCGCAGGTTGAAAAACAGCTTGCGCTGCGCCTTCGTCGTTGCGACCTTGACCATGCGCCAGTTTTTCAGGATGTATTCGTGGATCTCGGCCTTGATCCAGTGCAGCGCATAGCTCACCAGGCGCACCCCCTGCTCGGGGTCGAAGCGTTTGACGGCCTTCATGAGGCCGACATTGCCTTCCTGGATCAGGTCGCCCTGCGGCAGGCCGTAGCCCAGGTACTGGCGCGAGACCGAGACCACCAGGCGCAGGTGCGACAGCACCATCCGGCCGGCGGCCTGCAAATCGCCCCGGTCGCGCAACTGGCGCGCAAAGAGCTGCTCTTCCTGCGGGGTGAGCATCGGCAGGCGGTTGACCGCGCTGATATACGCATCAAGGTTGCCCAGCGAGGGCAGCACCGACCAGGGGTCGCGCAGTGAAACGGCCGAGGACGTCAAAGAGGTGTTCATGGCTTTCTAAGAGTAAACCCGCGGTATTGGGTTCCCTCAAATATTAGCACTCTCCCGGCAAGAGTGCTGATCGTGTTGTTTGGACTCAACTTGACGCAGAGTTCATTGTCATTGAATGCCTGCACCGAGAGCGAACACTGACATCGCCGCCCCGCCGACCCGGCATCAAGGCACTTGGTGGCCGCTCCCGGCCTGCCAGATTTCGTACCAGGTCGGCGCGTCGAGGGTCAGTGACCGCGCCGCCACCGCCTCCTGCAGGGCCTCGATGCGCCGCGATCCCGCCACTGGCAGCGGCCGGCTCGGATGGCGCAACAGCCACGCAAAAGCGATGCTGGCGGGTGTGCAGCCGAGCCGTGCGGCGACGCTGCCGAGCACCCCCCTTACCCGCTGCGCGGCGGCTGATTCATCGCCGGCGAGCAGCCGCCCCTGTGCCAGCGGCGACCAGATCATCGGCCGGCGGCTTAAGCGCTGCGCCTGGTCGAGCGTGCCGTCGTCCAGCGGCGCCAGGTGCAGCGGATGCAGCTCGATCTGGTTGGTCGCCAGTGGCGTCGCGGCGTCGAGCAGATCGAACTGCGAAGCCGAAAAGTTGGAGACGCCAAAATGCAGCACCTTGCCAGCGCGTTTGAGTGCATCGATGGTGGCGGCAACTTCGCCGACGTCCATCAACCAATCAGGCCGGTGGATCAGCAGCAGGTCGATGCGGTCGGTACGCAGCGCGCGCAGCGACTGCTCGACGCTGGCCGTGATATGCGCGCCCGAGCTGTCGTAGCTGTTGATGCGGTGCTCCGGCCGCGCCAGCTGTGCGGCACCGCGTGGCCGGATGCCACATTTGGTGACGATCTGCAGGCGCTCGCGCAACCCGGGCTGTAGCGCCAGCGCGTCGCCGAAGAAGCCTTCGACGGTGTAGCCGCCGTAGATGTCGGCGTGGTCGAAAGTGCTCACGCCGAGCGCGGCGCACTGCTCGATCCAGGCCAGCGTCTGCTGCGCCGTCCAGCCCCAGTCGGCGAGCCGCCAGGCGCCGGCGGCGATCGGGCTCAGGTGCGGCCCGCCGTCACAAAGCGGCGCGAGATCCATCGATGACGGCATGCTGGGCTTTACCGGCGCTCAGGGGCTGAACAGGAAGTTCAGCACGTCACCGTCCTTGACCACGTACTCCTTGCCTTCGGCGCGCATCTTGCCGGCGTCCTTGGCCCCTTGTTCGCCCTTGCAGTGGATGAAATCGTCGAAGGCGATGGTCTGCGCGCGGATGAATCCTTTTTCAAAATCGGTGTGGATCACACCGGCTGCCTGCGGCGCGGTATCGCCGGCGTGGATCGTCCAGGCGCGGACTTCCTTGACCCCGGCGGTGAAGTAGGTCTGCAAGCCGAGCAGTTTGAAAGCGGCGCGGATCAGGCGTGCCAGGCCGGCCTCGGTCTGGCCCATTTCGGCCAGGAACATGACCCGGTCTTCGTCGTCCATATCGGCGAGTTCGGCCTCGGTCTTGGCGCAGATCGCAACCACCGGCGCGTTCTGTTTTTTGGCGAACTCGTTGAGCCGGTCGAGATAGGCGTTGTTGGCAAAACCATCCTCGGCGACGTTGCCGACAAACATCGCCGGCTTGGCGGTGATCAGGCACAGCGGCTTGAGCACGACCAGCTCTTCCTTGCTGAAGTCGATGCTGCGCACGGGCCGGCCATCGTTGAGCGTGGCATCGCACTTCTTGAGCACATCGACCAAGCGCTGCGCCTCCTTGTCGCCACCCGATTTGGCGACCTTGCCGTAACGCACCAGCGCTTTTTCGACGGTCGCCAGGTCGGCCAGGCAAAGCTCGGTCTGGATGATTTCGATATCGGCGACGGGGTCCACCTTGCCGGCGACGTGGATCACGTTGTCGTCGTCGAAACAGCGCACGACGTTGACGATCGCGTCGGTCTCGCGGATGTGGCTCAGGAACTGGTTGCCCAGGCCTTCACCCTTGCTCGCGCCGGCCACCAGCCCGGCGATATCGACAAATTCAACGATCGCCGGCACCACACGTTCGGGCTTGACGATATTGGCCAGCGCGGCCAGCCGCGGGTCGGGCAGTTCGACCACGCCGACATTCGGCTCGATGGTGCAGAAGGGGTAGTTTTCGGCAGCGATGCCGGCCTTCGTCAGGGCATTGAAGAGGGTGGACTTGCCGACGTTGGGCAAGCCCACGATGCCACATTGCAGGCTCATGGAGTGCTTCGGGGGATGCCGCGCGCGGCGAAGGCGACGATTCTATTCGCCGGCCTTTCACTGGGCCGGCGCGGGCCAAAGGCGGCACCTCGGCTTGCTAGAACCTGATCGTCGCGCGCACCGCCGCGCCTTCGTGCAAGGTATGTTCGATGCCGGAGACGATGACCGCATTCATGCCGAAGGTCAGCCCGCCGCCGACGATCGGATTGGCGCGGTAGGCGCGCATCGTTTCAGCCACCGCGTGGCCTTGGGTGGCGCTGACCGGGTCGACATCCGGAATCGTGCAGCGGGTGCAGGGTTTGACCAGCTTCAACACCACCGGGCCTTCGGGTGCTGCGATTTCCAGCGTGTCGATGAAGTCTTCGGCATGCGCGTCCAGCGTTGCGCCTTCGATGCCAGCGAGCCCGTCGAGTACCAGGTTCGGCCGGAAGCGCTGCATCGCCACCGCGTCATGGCCAGCGGCGGCCAGGCGCCGGTTCAGCGCGGCCAGCGAAGCCATCGAGACCACCAGCAGCGGAAAGCCGTCGGTAAACGCGTTCTGGGCTTCGATGTCGCCGGTCCATTGGCGCGCCGACAAGCGCCGTTCTTCGGGATCAAAACGCACCAGCCGCAGCCCAGATCGGCCGAGAAAATCACTCAGCCACTGCCCGGCCAGCGCGCCCATGTCGTAGCCCTTCACGACATCGTCCCAGACCCGAACGCGGGTGCGCTCTTCGACGGTGTCCAACGCCAGGTGCAGCGCCAGCATGCCCGGCGCCCGCAGCACCACGTCGTGGTGGCGCAGCGTCGGCTGGATCAGCGCCATGCGCGGCAGCTCGCGCTGCGTCAGCATCTCGCCGTGGCCGTCGACGACCATCCAGGCGCGGTCGAACTCGAGGCCGGTTTCGATGAGCAGACTGTCGCGCACGGCGACGCCGGCGCAGCTCTTGATCGGGTGCACAAACAGCGCTGACAGGGTGCAGTTGAAATCGCTCACGGTGCTTCGGTGTGGTTGGTGGGTTCGGCGGCCCGCCGGTGGTATTCGCCGCGGTGGTCGCAGCGGTGGTCGCCGCGATCTTCGGATTGTGCCCGGTGCCTACAATCCAGCGCATGAACGCACTTGATGTCTGCGTGCGAGGCGCTGGCGCGGTGGGCATGAGCCTCGCGCTGGCGCTGTCACGCCAGGGGCTGCGCGTGGCTTTGCAGCACGAACCTGCGCGCGATGCGTCGCTTGCCAGCGATATCCGCACCTACGCGCTCAACGCCGGCTCGGTGCGCTTGCTGAGCGACTTGAAGGTCTGGGACGCGATCCCTGCCGATGCCCGCACGCCGCTCTACGACATGCATGTCTGCGGCGATGGGGCCGGCGCGGCATTGCACTTTTCAGCTTTCGAGCAGGGTATGGATGTGCTCGCCTGGATCGTCGATGCCGCCGAACTCGAAATTGCACTGGCGGCAGCTTTGCGCTTTGCGCCTCATGTCGAGCGGGTTCACCAGCCGGTGCGCGCCGCTCTGCTGGCGATTGCCGAAGGGCGGTTTGCGCCCAGCGCCGCGGCGCTCGGGGTGCAGTTCACGCGCCAACCTTATGCGCAGCGCGCGATCGCGGCGCGGCTGGAGTCCGATACCCCGCATGCCGGCTTGGCGCGGCAATGGTTCGGCGCGCCCGATGTGCTGGCGCTGCTGCCTTTTGACCGCCCGGCGCCGGGCCGGTCGTTCGGCCTGGTCTGGTCGGTGCCCGACCAGCGTGCGGACGAACTGCTCGCGTTGGCGCCGGCGGCTTTTGAGCAAGCACTGATGGACGCCTCTGGCGGCGCGGCCGGCCCGTTGCGGCTGGCCAGCGAGCGTGTGGCGTGGCCGCTGCAATGGGCCCGCGCTGAGCCGCTGTGCGGCCCCGGCTGGGTCCTGCTCGGGGATGCCGCGCATGTCGTGCATCCGCTGGCCGGGCAGGGCCTGAACCTCGGGCTGGCCGATGTCAGCTCGCTGGTGCGGGTGCTGGCTGCGCGCGAAAGTTATCGCGGCATCGGCGACGAAAAACTGCTGCGCCGGCATGTGCGACAACGGGCCTTGCCGACGCGGGCGATGGGCCTCGTCACCGACGGCCTGTTGCAGCTTTTTGCGCAGCCCGGTGCGCCGGCGCGGGAACTGCGCAACCGCGGTTTGAGTCTGCTCAACAGCCTTTCGCCGCTGAAAAAGTGGATCGCTGCGCAAGCGGCCCATTCCTGATCGAGAACCCTCCGATGCTGCTTGCTCAGACCGCTTGTTTTTACCGCTGGCCGGTGGCCACTGCAATGCTGCTGCTGGCCGCGGCCTGCGCGCCGAAACCCGATGTTGCAGCCGCGGTCGCGGTGCCGGCAGCGATGCCGGCAGCGATGCCGGCCGCATCAGCGGCGCCAACGGCAGCAGCGGTGGCAGCGGCGTCCACCACCGACCTTGCCAGCCTGCGCAAGACCCTTGCCGAGCGCCTGCCGAGCCTGCCGCCGATCGACGAGATCAGCGCCACGCCGATCCCCGGCGTGTTCGAGGTCCGCATGGGTGCCGACCTGCTCTACACCGACGCCACCGGCGACCATATTTTTCAGGGCGAAGTGATCGACACCCGCAGCCGCACCAACCTCACCGAGTCGCGGCTGAACAAACTCAGCGCGATCAGTTTTGCGTCGCTGCCGTTGAAAGATGCGATCGCCATCAAGCAAGGCAGCGGCAGCCGGCGCCTGGCCGTTTTTGTCGACCCCAACTGCGGTTATTGCAAGCGTTTCGAGCGCGATGTCGCGGCGCTCAAGGACGTCACCGTCTACACCTTTTTGTACCCGATCCTGGGGCCCGATTCGACCGCCAAATCGCGCGATATCTGGTGTGCCAAAGATCCGGCAAAAGCCTGGCGCGGCTGGATGCTCGACAACACACCGCCACCTTCGGCCGGGGCCGCTTGTGATGCCGCGGCGCTGGACCGCAATACCAAGTTCGGACGCCAGCACCGCGTCACCGGCACACCGGCCGCGGTGTTTGAAGACGGCACCCGCGCGCCGGGCGCGATCCCCGCGGCCCAGCTCGAAAAGCTGCTCGCCGCGGCCAAGCCGGGCTGATCACGCACATGCGCTTGGCCGCCGCCGGCATGCACCAGCCCGACGAACCGCCGCTGTGGGCGAGGCGGCTGGGTTACGCCGGGCTGCTGCCCTTCGTGGTCGGCGCGGCTTTGGTCTGGTTTGTCCACCCCGAGGCCCATCCGTACACCACGCTGGCCCTGTCGGCCTATGCGGCGGTGATCGTGGCTTTTCTTGGTGGCCTGCACTGGGGCCTGGCGATGCGCCCGGCGCTGGTCACCGGGGCTGATGCGGCCGGCGTCAACCGCGGCCTGCTGTGGGCCGTCGTGCCGCCGCTGGTTGCCTGGCCCGCGGTGATGATGCCGCCAAGCGCCGGGCTGGTGGTGCTCGGCGTGATGCTCATCGTCTGTTATCTGGTCGATCGGCGGGTCTTCGTCGCGCAGGGCCTGGCGGCCTGGCTGACGCTGCGCTTCCGGCTCACTGCGGTCGCGGCGCTGAGCTGTTTTCTCGGCGCCGCCGGCACGTGAGCGCCACGCGCCGCGGCGCGGCGCTGGTCAGCCTGTGCATCGCCGTGAGCGCGGTGCATCTCTGGTTCGCACAGCAGTGGGCGCGCCACAGCCAGCTCGGTGAAGGGGCTGCTGCGTCGTCTCTGCGGCGCATCGAAGTGGCCTTCGTTCGCGAACTCGCGCCGGCGGCGCCAGCACCGGCGCCAGCCGTCGCGGCGCGTCGCACTGCGCGGGCCGCGGCCCCGCCACCGGCGCCGGTGGCATCAGCACCGGCCGATCCGCCACCGGCAGCCATCGTCGAGCCCGTGCCGGCAGTGGCCGCCATCGATCCGGTGGTCGATGCCAACCAGCGGGCTGCGGCAGCAACCCCCAGCGACCGCGCTGCCGAGCCCGCCGTCGAGCCTGTGGCCGCATTGCT
>JANOKR010000087.1:0-2320 GCA_031419315.1 Betaproteobacteria bacterium | reverse complement strand
TGCGAATCCGGCCGACCCCGCCAGCCTCGACGCCAGCTACGGCGAAGCCAGCATCCAGATCCTCGAAGGGCTGGAGGCGGTGCGCAAACGCCCCGGCATGTACATCGGCGACACCTCCGACGGCACCGGCCTGCACCACCTCGTCTTCGAGGTCGTCGACAACTCGATCGACGAGTCGCTCGCCGGCCATTGCGACGACATCACGGTCACGATCCATTCCGACAACAGCATCAGCGTCATCGACAACGGCCGCGGCATCCCCACCGGCGTGAAGATGGACGACAAACACGAGCCCAAGCGCAGTGCGGCAGAGATTGCGCTCACCGAGTTGCATGCTGGCGGCAAGTTCAACCAGAACAGCTACAAGGTCTCGGGCGGCCTGCATGGTGTCGGCGTGAGCTGTGTCAACGGCCTGAGCAAACAGTTGCGGCTGACGGTGCGCCGCGAAGGCAAGGTTCATTACATGGAGTTCCGCAAGGGCATCCCGCAAGACCGCCTGCTCGAGACGCGTGACGGTTTTGCCGTCAGCCCGATGAAGGTCATCGGCGAGACCGAAAAGCGCGGTACCGAAGTCCACTTCTTGCCCGACGACGAGATCTTCAGCAACATCGATTTTCATTACGACGTGCTCGCCAAGCGCCTGCGCGAACTCAGCTTCCTGAACAACGGCGTCAAGATCCGACTGCTCGACGAGCGCAACGGCAAGGAAGACAACTTTGCCTTCGCCGGTGGCGTCAAAGGCTTTGTCGAATTCATCAACCAGGGCAAAAAGATCCTGCACGGCAACGTCTTCAACGCCAGCGGCGACAAGATGAGCGACCAGGCGACGAATATCAGCGTCGAGGTCGCGATGCAGTGGAACGACGGCTACAACGAGAGCGTGCTCTGCTTCACCAACAATATTCCGCAGCGTGACGGCGGTACCCACCTGACCGGTCTGCGCGCGGCGATGACACGGGTCATCAACAAATACATCGACGACACCGAACTGGCGAAAAAAGCCAAGGTCGAAATCACCGGCGACGACATGCGCGAAGGCCTGTGCTGCGTCTTGAGCGTGAAGGTGCCCGAGCCCAAGTTCAGCAGCCAGACGAAGGACAAACTCGTTTCCAGCGAAGTCCGCGGCCCGGTCGAAGACGTCGTCGGCAAGACCCTCACCGACTACCTGCTTGAGAACCCGGTCGATGCCAAGATCATCTGCGGCAAGATCGTCGAAGCCGCCCGCGCCCGCGAGGCCGCGCGCAAGGCACGCGAGATGACCCGCCGCAAGGGCGTGCTCGACGGCCTCGGCCTGCCCGGCAAACTTGCCGACTGCCAGGAAAAAGACCCCGCGATGTGCGAGATCTACATCGTCGAGGGCGACTCCGCCGGCGGCTCGGCCAAGCAGGGCCGCGACCGCAAATTCCAGGCGATCCTGCCGCTGCGCGGCAAGATCCTCAACGTCGAAAAAGCGCGCTACGAAAAGCTGCTCACGAGCAACGAGATCCTGACCCTGATCACGGCCTTGGGCACCGGCATCGGGCGCGGTGCCGGCGGCGACGATTTCAACCCCGACAAGCTGCGTTACCACCGCATCATCGTGATGACCGACGCCGACGTCGACGGCGCGCATATCCGCACCCTGCTGCTGACCTTCTTCTATCGCCAGATGCCCGAGCTTGTCGAACGTGGCCACATCTATATCGCGCAGCCGCCGCTGTACAAGGTCAAACATGGCAAACACGAGCAGTACCTGAAGGACGCCACCGAGCTCGACGCACATGCTCAAGGTCGCGCTCGACGGCGCCGTCGTCGAACCCGCACCCGCCGAAGGCCGCGCGCCGATCAGCGGCAGCACGCTCGAAGAACTCGCGCGCCAGTATGTGCTGGCGACCAACGTCATCGGCCGCCTGACCAACTGGATGGATGTCGAAGCGCTGCGGGCCATCGCCGACGGCCTGGGGCTGAACCTCGACAGCCTGGCGCAGGCCGAAGCCAGCGCGGTGGCGCTGGCCGGCGCGTTGCACGATGCGCAAGTCATCGCCGAATACGACAGCCGCAGCGACAAACACCTGCTGCGCATCAGCCGGCGTCACCACGGCAACGTCAAGAGCAGCGTCATCACGGCCGACTTCGTGCATGGTGCCGACTACGAAGCGCTGGCCCGCGCCGGCGTCACGTTCAAGGGCCTGCTCGGGCCCGATGCGGTGGTCAAGCGCGGCGAAGGCGAGCGCCAGAAAGAACACAAGGTCGGCGACTTCCGCGCCGCGATGGCCTGGCTCATCGGCCAGGCCGAAAACGGTGTCGGCCGTCAGCGCTACAAAGGCCTGGGCGAAATGAA
>JANOKR010000086.1:0-4836 GCA_031419315.1 Betaproteobacteria bacterium | reverse complement strand
AGCAGCCGGCGCGCCGCCACCGACGCCGCCAGGCGGCCGGCTCGAACCTCGTCGCTGATCGCCGGCAGCGCCGCAGCGACAGCGGCGTGATGCTTGAAGCGTTGGCGCAGCCCGGCTTCGATGCGCTCCCACATCCAGGCCTGGTCCTGCTGATGGCGACGCGCGGCAAGCCCGCCGCTCGAGGTTTGCACCGCCCGGAAGTCGCTCACCGCCTGCCAGAACGCCGGCAGGCCGGTGCCCTTGAGTGCGCTCAACTGCAAGACCTGCGTGGCTGCCGATGCATGCGGGCCGAACCAGCGCAGCGCGCTCGTGATCTGCGCCCGCGCGCGCATCGCCGCGTCTTCGTCGAGGTCGGCCTTGTTGATGACGACCAGATCGGCGAGTTCCATCACGCCCTTCTTGATCGCCTGCAAATCGTCGCCGGCATTCGGCAGTTGCAGCAGCACAAACATGTCGGTCATGCCGGCGACTGCGGTCTCGCTCTGCCCGACCCCCACCGTTTCGACGATCACGATGTCGTAGCCCGCGGCCTCGCAGACGAGCATCGACTCGCGCGTTTTTTCGGCCACACCACCCAGCGTGCCGCTGGCCGGGCTCGGCCGGATGAATGCGCGCTGATCCATCGACAGCCGCTCCATGCGGGTCTTGTCGCCGAGGATTGCGCCGCCGCTGACGCTGGACGACGGATCGATCGCGAGCACCGCAACACGCTGGCCTTGTTCGATCAGGAACAGGCCGAGGGCTTCGATAAAAGTGCTCTTGCCCACCCCCGGCACACCGCTGATGCCGAGGCGAAACGACTGGCCGGTTTGTGGCAGCAGCGCATTGAGCAGGTCGTCGGCACGCACGCGGTGGTCAGTGCGCGTCGATTCGAGCAAGGTGATGGTCTTGGCGATGGCGCGGCGCTGCGCCGACCCCGGTGCGCCTGGCACACCCACGAGCGCGTCGGCCAGCGCCTGGTCTTGCGGCGGCAATGCGATGACGGGTCTGGGCAGCGGCATCGGTACCGGCATCGATGCACTCACGCTGCTGGCCAGCCGCGCACACGCTGCAAGCCGGCAAAACGCTCTGGCGTGCGCCAGGCCGGCGGCGCTTCGCAGGTCGCCCAGAGTTCGTCGATGGCAGCAATGCGGCCGTGGCGCACCCGCGCGATCGACTGCGCCAGAAAAGTTGCCGGCGGGTGCACCACACGCACCATCGACATCACGCGGCCATCGAGCATCGCGGCGCAGTGCAGCAGTTCGATCGACCAGCCTTGTGGGTACTCGGCATTCGCGCTGATGAATGCATCGGCGTCGAGCATTTCGCCGCTGGCCCACCAGCGCACACGCAGATCGTCGTGCAGCAAGGCCCGCGCCGCCGACCAGTCGCGGGCCTGGAAGATCGCCCACAAAGCAGCCAGCACCTGCAGCGGGTCGGCCGCTGGCGCACGGCGAAGTTCGATATCGAACTCACCGCGCTTGAGCTCGAAGAACTGCTGGCGTTGGTAGAAGCGGATGGCGTCGCTGCCCTGCAGCACCGCCAGCTGCAGCGTCTGCTGGCGCAGGTCGGCGCTGGCGCAGGCCCAGTCCATGACCCAGCTGCCAATGCGCTGGCGCTGCCAGACGGGCTCGATATACAGATGATCGATGCGCAGAGCGTCGGGTTTGGGGCGCAGGCTGACACAGCCGACACGCTGGCCATCGATGACGATGTGCTGCATGAACTCGGGCAAAAAGGTCGCGGCAAAACGCTCGCGCGCCCGCTCGGGGTCGAAGCGGCCGAGCGCTTGCAGGCTCGGCTGCATCGCGCGGATGCGCAAGGCCAGCAGGCTCTCGAAGTCGTCAGCGCGCACCGGCTGCAAGGCCGGCTCGACGTCACCATCGCGCTCAGCCTCGCGGTCGGCATCACGCGCCAGGTTCACGCCAGCGCCGCCTTGATCTGCTCGAGCACATCCTTGGCACTCGCCGGGATCGGCGTGCCGGGCCCGTAGATGCCCTTGACACCGGCGGCGTAGAGAAAGTCGTAGTCCTGCGCCGGAATCACACCGCCGACAAAAACGATGATGTCGTCAGCACCCTGGCGCTTGAGCTCTTCGATGATCGCCGGCACCAGGGTCTTGTGGCCGGCGGCGAGGGTCGAGACACCCACCGCGTGCACATCGTTTTCAATCGCCTGCCGCGCACATTCTTCGGGGGTCTGGAATAGCGGGCCGATATCGACGTCGAAGCCGAGGTCGGCAAAGGCCGTGGCGACGACCTTGGCGCCGCGGTCGTGGCCGTCCTGGCCGAGCTTGGCGATCATCACGCGCGGGCGGCGGCCTTGCGCCACACCAAAGGCGGCGATTTCGGCTTGAAGTTGCGCCCAGCCCTCGGCGCTGTCGTAGGCCGCGGCGTACACGCCGGTCACCTTCTGGATATCGGCGCGGTGGCGGCCGAATACTTTTTCAAGCGCATCGCTGATTTCTCCCACGGTGGCGCGTGCGCGCACGGCCTCGATGCTCAAGGCCAGCAGGTTGCCCTGGCCGCTGTGTGCGGCGTCGGTGAGGGCAGCCAGTGCGGCGGCCACCTTGGCCGCATTACGCCCCGCCTTGACCCGCGCCAGTCGGGCAATCTGGCCTTCGCGCACTCTCACATTGTCGACCTCGCGGGTCTCCACCGCAGCCTGCCGTTCGAGCTTGTATTTGTTGACGCCGACGATGACATCCCGCCCGGCATCGATGCGGGCTTGTTTCTCCGCCGCGCTGGCTTCGATCTTCAGCTTGGCCCAGCCGGAGCCCACCGCCCGGGTCATGCCGCCGAGTGCATTCACTTCTTCGATGATCAACCACGCGCTGTCGGCCATCTGCTGGGTTAGGGTCTCCATCATGAAGCTGCCGGCCCAGGGGTCGACCACCGCGCCGATATGGGTTTCTTCCTGGATGATCAACTGCGTATTGCGCGCGATGCGGGCGCTGAACTCGGTCGGCAGCGCGATCGCTTCGTCAAAACTGTTGGTGTGCAGGCTCTGCGTGCCGCCGAACACCGCGGCCATCGCTTCGACCGTGGTGCGCACGATATTGTTGTACGGGTCCTGCTCGGTCAGGCTCCACCCGGAAGTCTGGCAATGGGTGCGCAGCATCAGGCTCTTGGCATTCTTGGCGCCAAAGCCTTTCATGATCCGCGCCCAGAGCAGCCGCGCCGCGCGCAGCTTGGCGATCTCGAGATAGAAGTTCATCCCGATCGCCCAGAAAAAACTCAGGCGGCCGGCAAAGGCATCGACATCGAGGCCCCGCGCGGTGGCGGTCTTGACATATTCCTGGCCATCGGCCAGCGTCAGCGCAAGTTCGAGCGCCTGGTTCGCGCCGGCCTCCTGCATGTGGTAACCCGAGATCGAGATCGAGTTGAATTTCGGCATCCGCGCCGCGGTGTATTCGATGATGTCGGCGACGATGCGCATCGAAGGTTGTGGCGGATAGATGTACGTGTTGCGAACCATGAACTCCTTGAGGATGTCGTTCTGGATCGTCCCGCTCAGTTGGTCCTGCGCCACGCCCTGCTCTTGCGCCGCGACGATGTAGCCGGCGAGCACCGGCAGCACCGCGCCGTTCATCGTCATCGACACACTCACGCGGTCGAGCGGGATGCCGTCGAAGAGCAGCTTCATATCCTCGACCGAATCGATCGCGACACCGGCCTTGCCAACGTCGCCGGTGACGCGCGGGTGGTCGCTGTCGTAACCGCGGTGCGTGGCGAGGTCGAAAGCCACGCTGACACCCTGGGCGCCACCGGCCAGCGCCTGCCGATAGAAGGCGTTGCTTTCTTCGGCGGTGGAAAAACCGGCGTACTGGCGGATCGTCCACGGCCGCACCGCGTACATCGTGGCCTGCGGGCCGCGGATGAACGGCTCGAAGCCGGGCAAGGTGTTCGCGTGCGGCAGCGCGGCGGTATCGGCGGCGGTGTACAGCGGCTTGACACTGATGCCTTCTGGCGTGACCCAGGTCAGCGCGGCGAGGTCACCACCCGGTGCCGACCTGGCTGCCGCCTGCTGCCACTGCGCCAGCGTGCCCGGGCTGAATTCTGGCTTCGCACTCATCTCGTCGTTTCCTCAGTTACGTCCTCGGGGCTTGTCATCGCGGCGTCATTATGCATAATTATGAAATCAAAACCAACCCTGCCGGCCGCTCGACGCGCTGACCCTGCGTGGACACCGCTACCCGCAAGCTCTCGCCCCGCGCCCTCTACCAGGACGTTGCCGAGCAGGTGCGCCAGCAGATTTTTGACAAGACGCTGGAGCCCGGCAGCTGGATCGACGAGCAAAAGATCAGCCTTGAATACGGCATCAGCCGCACCCCGCTGCGCGAAGCACTGAAGGTGCTCGCCGCCGAGGGCCTGGTGACGATGAAGGTGCGGCGCGGCGCCTACGTCACCGAGATGTCGCGCGACGATGTCGCGCAGGTCTATCACCTGCTCGCGCTGCTTGAGAGCGACGCCGCGGCGCTGGTCGCACAACGCGCCAGCGAAGCGCAACGCGCGCAGTTGGCGCAGTTGCATGAGCGCCTGGAAAAACAGGTTCGCCAGCGTGACGCCTTCTTCGTCACCAACGAGCAGTTCCACATCACGCTGCTCGATATCGCCGGCAACCGCTGGTCGACCCAGATCGTGCTGGACCTGCGCAAGGTCATGAAACTCAACCGCCACCACTCGCTGTTCAAGCAGGGGCGGCTGGCGGATTCACTCGCCGAACACCGGGCGCTGATGAAAGCGATCGATGCGCGCGATGCCGAGTCTGCGCGCCGGTTGATGCGGGCGCATTTCGAGAGCGGGCTGGAGGCGGCGGCCTGAGGTACGGGCGGCGGACGCCGCCGCCTCAGCACAT
>JANOKR010000085.1:0-16994 GCA_031419315.1 Betaproteobacteria bacterium | reverse complement strand
CTTCTGGCGTGTGCTCCTGGCGGACCAGGATTTCGGGCGACGCGCCGACGATCTGGAACTCACCCATATCGTAGAAATACATATACGGGCTCGGGTTCAGCGAGCGCAGCGCTCGATACAGGCTGAGCGGGCTTTCGGTGTAGCGTTTTTTCAAGCGCTGGCCGATCTGCACCTGCATCATGTCGCCGGCCGCGATGTAGTCCTTGGCCTTGGCCACCGCGGCCAGGTAGTCGGCCTGGCTGAATTCGCGTTCGACGGCATAACTCGGGCCGCGTTTGACCGCCGGCGCGGTGACGCTGAAACGCAGCCGGTCACCCAATTCGGCGAGCCGGCGCTTGGCTTTGAAATAGGCCTCGGGCGCTGCCGGGTCGGCATAGACGATGAGGTACAGGCGCCCGGACAGGTTGTCGATGACTGCCAGCTCTTCGGTTTGCAGCAGCAGGATGTCGGGTGTGTCGATGCCGCCGCACTTCCAGGTCTTCGCCAGCCTGGGCTCGATATAGCGCACCGCGTCGTAGCCAAAGTAACCCGCCAGCCCGCCGCAAAAGCGCGGCAGCCCGGGGCGCAGCGCGACCTTGAAGCGCGCCTGGTATTGCGCGATGAAGTCCAGCGGGTTGCCGTCATGCGTCTCGACGACGCGGCCTTCGGTGACGACCTCGGTGCACCAGCCGCTGGCGCGCAGCAGCGTCTTCGCCGGCAGGCCGATGAAGGAGTAGCGCCCGAAGCGCTCGCCGCCGACGACCGACTCGAGCAAAAAACTGTGCTTCGCGCCGCCGGCCAGTTTGAGGTACAGCGACAGCGGCGTCTCGAGGTCGGCAAAGGCCTCGGCAATGAGCGGGATGCGGTTGTGGCCTTGCGCGGCCAGGCTGGCAAATTCAAGTTCGGTGATCATGTCCTGAACCCTGGGGCTTGGTGCCGCCAGGGCACCGGGTCTTCAACGTCCTGAAGGCCGTGGTCGGTGAACCACGAGCGCAGCTGCAGGGGCCGAGTCAGCGGGTCGACAAAGGGCGACGCCAGGGCCAGGCTCCCTGGTCGGCAAAACGACCTGGTGCGGTGGGCTGAGGCGTGCAGGCCGGGAACATCCGGGTCAGTCTAGCAGGCAAGCCGCGGCAGACTGGTGGCCCCGGCCGGCTGGCCCGCAATGAACCCGCACGGCACCCGCACGGCACCCACAAGGAACTCGCACCATGCACCGCCGCACCTACTGCATTGCCGCGCTCGGCGTGATGAGCATCGTCGGCCCGACGACCCAAGCGCAGGCCCAGGGCGTCGAGCTTGCAGGCGTGCGTTATGCCCCGACGGTGCAGGTCGGCGGCAGCACGCTGACGCTCAACGGCGCCGGCATCCGCTACCGCGTTGTGGTCAAGGTCTACACCGCCGGCCTGTACCTCGGCACCAAGGCGACCACGCCCGACGCGGTGCTCGCCGCAGCCGGCCCAAAGCGCATGCATGTCGTGATGCTGCGCGACATCGACGCCAACGATCTCGGCCGGCTCTTCACCCGCGGCATGCAGGACAACTCGCCGCGCGAAGAGTTCAGCAAGTCGATCCCCGGCACGCTGCGGCTGGCCGATATCTTCTCGGCCAAAAAGCGCCTCGCCGCGGGCGAGAATTTTTCTGTCGACTGGGTGCCCGGCACCGGCACCACGGTGCTCGTCAACGGCAAGCCGCAGGGCGAGCCGATCCGCGAGCCGGAGTTTTTCAACGCGCTGATGCGGATCTGGCTCGGGCCCGCGCCGGCCGATTCGGCCCTGAAAGATCTGCTGCTCGGCCAGACGCCACAACGGCCGGGCCAATAGGCACGTTCTACAGCGGCCGCTCGCTCGCCCGCGCGAGATAAAACCACTCGTGCCCCGGCGCCGCGCCGGGGTCGGGGAAGACGATGTAGCCGGCCCAGGGCGCGGGCACCGGCGTGCCGTCGGCGCGCTGCGCGATGAGCTGGCCCTCGGCAACCGCATCGAAGCTCGTCCAGGCGCGCACGAAGTGGTCGCCTTCGGCGTCGCGGTCGATGACTTCGGCCAGCGCCAGGCACTCAAACGGCCGCGCCGATGCAACCGGTTCGGCGGGCCCGGTGTCAACGAGCTTGAGCAAAGCCAGCACCTGGCGGATGGCGCGATAGGCCACCTCGGGCGCGCCTGCGTCGTCGTGCTGGCCACATTCGAGCGTGATGCCGTAGCCGCCCTGCGAGCGCATGTATTCGGTGGTGCCGATGCCGTAGCTCGCTTCTTCGATCGCCGCGGCGGCCGCGCCGTCGCCGGCCGCGGCGCGCGCGCGCCGGCGTTCAATGCCACCAGAGTACGCACGCATCCAGCCTTCGACGATGCGGCTCGGGCCGGCATGCGCGGCGAGCGCCGCCTCGGCGGCTGCGTGCCCAAACGGCTCCAGCGCGCCGCTGTTGTTGGCCGGCCCGCGCAGCACAAACGGCCGGCCGGGGCTGCGGAAAGAATGCAGGTCGAGCAGCACATCGTGCGCGGCGAGCAAGGGGCACAGCACATTCGCGATGTGGTCTTCGTACTGCGCCGGCGAGGGTGTTGGTTGCAGGCGCCGGTTCAGGTTGCGCTCGCCGCTGCGCTGGCCCTTGGCATAGGCCAACGGGTTGCACACCGGCACGAGGGTAAGGCAGCCGCGAACGAGCTCGATGTCGCCGCGCTGGAGTTCAACGAGCACGCGCTCGATACCCCGCGTGCCGCAGGTTTCATTGCCATGTACCGCGCCGGTGACGATCAGCCGCGGGCCGGCCTCGAGGCCGTCAAAACGGTGCGACCGCAGATGTCGGGTGGGATGGCGTGTGGGGCGGGTTGCTGGCATGCCGGCAGTCTACGCAAGCAGCAGGTCTTGCAGCAGCGTCAGCGTGCCCTGGCTGGCGTCGATGCGTACCTCTGCGCCGACCGGCAGCGCGAGATGGGGGGTGCCATGTCCCGCCGGCCAGCCGCCCGGGATCGGCTTGCCCAGTGGCAGCAGGTATTCGTCGAGCACCGCGCGCGGCGATGCTTCTTCTGCGCACCCCCAGGAAATGTCTTCGACATTCCCGCCCCCAGGGGTCAAGCAAAGTGGCAAAGCCACATTTGCTTGAGAGAACGATCCGATCAAAAAGCCACTCGCTGCATCGAGCACGCCCGCCAGCCGCAACTGCGCGAGCAGGCGGTCGACGCGGTATGGCTCTTCGTTGATATCTTCGAGAAACAGGATCGAGTCGACGGTGGGGAATACAAACGGCGTGCCGAGCAGCGACGCCACCAGGCTCAGGTTGCCGCCGATCAGGCGCCCTTCGGCTACCCCCGGCAGCGTGAGGGCATCGGTGGCCAGGGCGGGGGCCTGCGTCGCGGCAGCGCAAGGCGTGCAGCGCAGTGATGTCGCTGTACCCGATGAAAGGTTTGTCGTGCGCGCGCAGCAAGCCGATGTCGATGCGATCGAGCAGGCGTGCGCTGCCGTAACCACCACGCAAGCAGAACATGGCGTCGATTTGCGGGTCGGCAAAAGCCGCATGCAGGTCAGCCAGGCGGCGGTCATCCGGCCCGGCGAGATACGCACTGCGTTCGAAGCAGCCCAGGTACAGGCGCGCGCGCAAATCGAAGCGCGCGAACAGCGGCTCGACGAGCGCCAGGCGTTGGGCATCCACCGGGCCAGCGGGCGCCACGACACCCACCAGCGCACCAGCGCGCAACACGCGCCAGGGACGCAGTGGCGGATTCGCCGGCCCGGCCGTCACGGCGCCGGCTCCAGCCAGCGCGCCATCAAGCGGTCAATCGCCGCACCCAGCGCCGGGATGCGCCAGGTCGTGGCGCAATGCGGGTTCGGTGCGTATCGGCTGCCCAGGCTGGTGACCAGCGCCACGATGTAGTGGCGCCGGTGCGGCGCGATGCCACGCACGATGCCGGCGTCGGACGCGTAGTTTTCGGTGGTGCCGGTCTTGTGCCAGAACTGCACCTGCGCCACTGCGTTAGCCGGTCGCACGTCGGGCGGGAACAAGTGGTCGCCGACCGGCGCCGCGCCATCGGCGTCGATCCAGCGTGCCGGCAGTTGTGCCGGCATGCCAGCGACAAAACCCGGCACCCCGGCGAGCACGGTGGACGACAGGATTTCGTGCAGGGCCTGGTCGCGCAGCCAGCCCAGCAGCGGGTCGCGTGCGGCCGCGCTCAAGATCGGCTGCGCGCCGCGCCACGGGGCGGCCGGGGCATCGGGGTCGAGCAGCCAGAGCAGCCGCGCGGTGTCCCAGGCGCTCATGTGGATCTGGCCGACTCCGGCGCCGGCGGCATTGCCCCAGCCGCCGTCGGGCTGGGTGCTGTTGATGCGCAGCAGGTGCAGGCCGAGCGCGCCGAAGCGTGCGTGCAGCACATTGCGGTCGGCACCGAGCAGGCGCCGCTGGTGCAGCAGCGCGACCATCGCCGATGTCGAATCGTTGCAGCTGATGGTGATCATGTCTTCACACCAGTCGGCGACTTTTCGCTTGCGGCCGGCATGCGCCCAGGCATCGGCGTAGGCGATGACGCCAGCATCCACACCGATGCCGACACCGACTGCAACCATTAGCTTGAGCAGCGACGCTGGGTAGGGCACGACAAAACGTTGGGCGTCAGTCTCGGCATCCGAATCGGCATCGGCCGAAGCGGTGACTGCACCGGTCGCCCCGCCCTGCCCGGCCAGTGGCAACCAGCGGGTGCGGGACCAGTCGGCGTCCGGCAGCCAGGCCGTCGAGACAAGATCGTGGTTGGTTTGGTCGGCGACATAGCTGACGTTCGAAACGCTGCCCGCGTCGGGGCCGATCCTGGCCACGATCCCGCGCGGGTGATCGCGCGAGATCAGCACATTCGCCCAGACCGGCGGCGCGCCCGGCGGGAAGGCCACGATTGCCAGGTCCAGGCTGGGCATCTGCGCCAACGCTGCGCCGCCACGCAGCGAGTCGGGCGTCGCACCAAAATCGAGGTCGTGCACGGCGGCGAGCAAGCCAGCAGCGAGGTCGTCGTTGGAAGTCAAATCAACCCTCGGCATAGTGGCAGGCGACCTCGCGCCCGTCTATCGGCCGCAGCAGCGGCGCCTCTTGCGCGCAGCGGACTTGAGCACGCGGGCAGCGGGTGTGAAAGGCACAACCCGCAGGCGGGTTCAGCGGGCTCGGCAGTTCACCGACGATCGGGATGCGCGCTCGCCGGTTCTCGCGCCGCAGCGTCGGCACGGCACTCAGCAGCGCCTGCGTGTAGGGGTGCAGCGGGCGGCCGAGCACCGCCGCTTTGGGCCCCGATTCGACCCCCTGGCCGAGGTACATCACGAGCACATCGTGGGCGACATGTTCGACCACGCTCAGGTTGTGCGAGATGAAAACATAGGCCGTGCCGGTGTCGTCCTGCAAGTCCATGAACAGGTTCAGGATCTGCGCCTGGATCGACACATCCAGCGCCGAGGTCGGCTCGTCGGCGACGACGATCGCCGGCTTGAGCATCATCGCCCGCGCGATCGCCACCCGTTGGCGCTGGCCGCCAGAAAACATACGCGGATAACGCCGGGCATGCTCTGGCCGCAGGCCAACGCGGTTGAGCATCGTGTCGACCAGTTCGCGGCGATGTGCGGCGCTGTTGCGGGTGTTGATCAGCAGCGGCTCATCCAGCGTGGCGGCAATCGTCTTGCGCGGGTTCAGCGAGGCATATGGATTCTGGAAAACGATCTGCACCCGCTTGCGGATCGCGGTGAGTGCGGCCGGCTCGGCAGTTGCCACATCGATGCCGTCGATGCGCAGCGCGCCCGAGGTCGGCCGCTCGATCAGTGTCAGCGCGCGCGCCAGCGTGCTCTTGCCGCAGCCCGATTCACCGACCACCGCCAAGGTGCGCCCTGCCGTCAGCGTGAATGACACGCCGTTGAGCGCCTTGACGACCGCCTGCCCGCGCAGGAAGCCGCGGCCGACGACGTAGTGGCGCGCCAGGTTTTCGGCTTGCAGCACGGCGTCAGGCATCGCTGGCCTCGGCCTGCGCCTCGTCGCTGTCGAGCAAAGGCGCCGAGCGCGGGAAAAAACAGCGCACACCGCCATCGAGCGCAGGCCGTTGCGCAACACACCGCGGCTGCACGTAAGCACAGCGTGGCGCAAGCAGGCAGCCAGCGGGGCGGTCGTCGCGGCCGGGCACGATGCCGGGCAGCGTAGCCAGCCGAGAGGCGCCGCGACGGTGTTCGGGCAGCGCAGCGAGCAGCGCTTCGGTGTACGGGTGGCGCGGGGCTTTTTCGAAGAGCCGATCGACGGGGCCTTCTTCAACGACCTGGCCGGCATACATCACACAGACGCGGCGCGCAACTTCGGCGACCACCGCGAGATCGTGCGTGATCATCACCAGGCTCATGCCACGTTCACGTTGCAGGCGCAGCAGCAGGTCCATCACCTGGGCCTGGATCGTGACGTCGAGCGCGGTCGTCGGCTCGTCGGCGATGAGCAGGCGCGGGTCGCAGGCGATCGCCATCGCGATCATCACGCGCTGATTCATGCCGCCGGAAAGCTGATGCGGGTAGGCCGAAAGCCGCCGCTTCGGATCCGGGATTTCGACGAGTTCAAGCAGTTCGAGCAAACGCGATTCGAGCGCCGCGCCGCGCAGCCCGAGGTGCACTTTGAGCACCTCGCGGATCTGGTCGCCGACGGTGTAACTCGGGTTCAGGCTGTTCGACGGGTCCTGGAAGACCATCGCAATCTCTTTGCCGATGACACGGCGGCGCTGCGCTGGTGCCATGCGCAGCAAGTCGATGCCGTCGAACGAAAGTTCATCGGCGCTGACCCGCCCCGGCGCATCGATGAGACCCATCGTGGCCAGCATCGACACCGATTTGCCGGAGCCCGATTCACCGACGATGCCGAGCACCTCACCAGCCGCCAGATCGAGGTCCACACCATCGACCGCAATGAAGCCGCCGAAGTCCACGCGCAGTTTCCGAATGCGAAGCAGAGGACTCATGACATGCCAGAACCCCCCGCTTGGCGGGGGGCCGAGAGCCGCGGCTCCAACAGTCCGGGGGACTGTTGGACGGCTCGAGGAGCCCAAGCTCTGCGAGGGCGCGGCCTGCAAGGCGGGGGGTGCGCAGTTTCAGCCGCGAAGCGGCATGAGCGCGCGGCGCTCATGCCGCTTGGCGAAGTTTCGGGTCGAGCGCATCACGCAGCCCGTCGCCCATCAGGTTGATCGCCAGCACGGTGACCAGGATCGTCACGCCGGGCATCGTGACGACCCAGGGCGCACGCTCGATGTAGTCACGCGCGGCCGACAACATGCTGCCCCACTCGGGGGTCGGCGGCTGCACACCCAGGCCGAGGAAACCCAAAGCCGCAGTTTCAAGAATCGCCGACGAAAAACTCAAGGTCGCGTTCACGATCAGCGGCGCGGCGCAGTTCGGCAGCACGGCCCAGGTCATCAAGCGCCAGGTGCTGGCCCCGGCGACCCGGCTGGCGGTGACGTACTCGCGGCCGATCTCGGCCAGCGCCGAGGCGCGCGTCAGGCGCACATAACCCGGCAGCGCGCCGACAGCGATCGCGATCACCGTATTCACCAGCCCGGGGCCGAGCACCGTGATCACGCCGATGGCCAGCAGCAGCCCGGGCAGCGCGAGCAGGATGTCCATCAGCCGCATGATCAGCGGCGAGGCGACACGCTGGTAGAACGCCGCGATCAGCCCCAGGGCCACTCCCGGCAGCAGCGCCAGCAGCACCGAGGCCAGCCCGATCAGCAGCGAGACACGCGCGCCGTGCAATAAACGGGCAAAGATGTCGCGGCCGAGTTCGTCGGTGCCGAGCGGGAAGGCTAACGATCCATCTGCGTGCCACATCGGCGCCACGAGCATGTGGTCGCGCCACTGCTGCACCGGGTCGTGGAAAGCGACCAGGGGCGCAAAGAGCGCGCCAAAAACGACCAGCGCGAAGACGACAAAAGCGATCAGTGCACCGCGGTTGCTGGCAAAGGCGCGCGCAAATTCGCGTGCCGGGCCGGGCGGCGCCGATGTCGCTCGGACACCCGTGTTGATGGTCGCGGCCGGGTTGCTCAATGGCCACCCCGCAAGCGCGGGTTGATGACGCCGTAGAGCAGGTCGACGACGAGGTTGACGGCGATGAAAATCAGCGCCGAGATCAGGATGCCGGCCTGCACCACCGGATAGTCGCGCCGCGCGATGGCGTCGATCAACCATTTGCCGATGCCGGGCCACGAAAAGATGGTCTCGGTCAGCACCGCCCCGCCGAGCAGGCTGCCAACCTGCAGGCCGAGCACGGTGATGACCGGGATCAGCGCATTGCGCAGGCCATGCACGATCACCACCCGCGCCGCGCCCAAGCCCTTGGCGCGTGCGGTGCGCATGTAGTCCTCGCGCAGCACCTCGAGCATCGACGAGCGTGTCATGCGTGCGATCACCGCCATCGGCACCGTGCCGAGCACGACCGCGGGCAGCACCAGGTGCAGCGCGGCCGACACCCAGGCGCCGGCTTCGTCGGAAAGCAAGGTGTCGATGAGCATGAAGCCGGTGACCACCGGGATGTCGAACTCGATGCCGACGCGGCCCGACACCGGCGTCCATTCGAGGCCGACCGAAAACCACATGATGAGCATCAGGCCCCACCAAAAGATAGGCATCGAGTTGCCCGCGGTGGCCAGCGCCATCACGACCTGGTCGAGCAGCGAGCCGCGTTGGAGCGCAGCAATCATGCCGAGCGAGAGGCCGAGCGCCAACGCGATGAACAACGCCGCGAGTGCGAGTTCGATCGTCGCCGGGAACAGCGCCCAGAACTCCGCCGCCACCGGCTCGCGGGTGACCAGCGACTGGCCCAGATCACCCTGCGCAAGGTCGCCGAGATACCGCAGGTACTGCACATGCAGCGGCTGGTCCAGGCCCAGGCGCTGCATCAATGCGGCATGCGCTGCCGGGTCGAGCCGGCGCTCGCCGACCATGACCTCGATCGGGTCACCGGGGATCAGCCGGATCAGCGCAAACGCGACCACCGTGATGCCCAACAGCGTGGGGATCAGGAGCCCAAGTTTTTTCAGCAGCAGCGTGAGCATAAAAAAAAGGCCTCGATCGAGGCCCCCGGAGCGTAGCCGATGAAGTCCGGCGCGAAATCAGAAGAACTTGTCGCCCACGCGCTCGATCTCGGTGCGGGCGATTGCCTACCCCGGCAACGCACCTTCGGTCTGGATGCCCTTGATGCTTAAGCCGGTGGTCTCGACTCGCTGTGTTGAGCGGCTATGCGCCGGGGTTGGCGCCGACGCGGCGTCGCGCCATGGCGCGCGGCCAATCGGTGAATACCAATGCACTGTGGCGAGAACGCCAAACTTGCCGCCAGATCAGCCCGATTCGGGGTCATCCTCAGGGCACGTCCACGGCCGCATTGCCGATGTTGAGCACAGCTCGGCAGTGGGCTTGTGGACGGATCTGCGCGCTACCAGGCTGACGCCGCGCACAATCGGCATGAACCTCTCTTGCACGCTCTAGCCGCTTCACTTCTTGACGATCCCCGCCACGCGCCAGCCCCATCCCGCCACCCGCGGCAGCCCCTGGCGCTGGGTCCCCACGCTGTACTTCGCGCAGGGGATTCCTTACGTCGTGGTCATGACGCTGAGCGTCGTGATGTACAAAAACCTCGGCGTCTCCAACACCGAGATCGCGCTCTACACGAGCTGGCTTTACCTGCCCTGGGTGATCAAGCCGCTGTGGAGCCCGCTGGTGGATCTGCTGGGTACCAAACGGCGCTGGATCGTCGGTATGCAATTGCTCGTCGGCGCGGCCTTTGCCGCCGTGGCGTTGACGCTGCCCGGGCCGGACTTTCTGCGCTGGTCGCTGCTCGTCTTCTGGCTGATGGCCTTTGCATCCGCAACCCACGATATCGCCGCCGACGGTTATTACATGCTTGCGCTGGAGCAACACACGCAAGCCGCATTTGTCGGCGTGCGCAGCACCTTCTACCGGCTGGCGATGATCGCGGGCCAGGGCGGCCTGGTCGTGCTCGCCGGCACGCTGACCGAACGCATCGGCAACCCGGCCGGCGCCTGGAGCATCGTCTTCGGGTTGCTGGCGGCCGCATTTGTGCTCGCCGCGGCGCTGCACTTGTGGGCATTGCCGCAACCGGCGATCGACCGGCCGGCGCCGCGCAGCGGCACGATGTGGGTCGACTTTGCGGCCGTCTTCAAGGCCTTTTTCCGCCAGCCCGATATCGCGCGCGTGCTGGCCTTCTTGCTGCTGTACCGATTCGCCGAAGCGCAGCTGCTCAAGCTGGTGACGCCGTTCCTGCTTGACCCCCGCGAAGCCGGCGGCCTCGGCCTGAAGACGCAGGAGGTCGGCATCGCCTACGGCACCGTCGGCGTCATCGCGCTGACTGTCGGCGGCCTGCTCGGTGGCTGGGTGATCTCGTGTGGCGGCTTGAAGCGACTGCTCTGGCCGCTGGTCATCGCGATGCACCTGCCGAACCTGATCTTTGTGTTGCTGGCGGCCACGCAGCCAACGAGCCTGGCGCTGATCAGCGCGGCGATCGCGGTCGAGCAGTTTGGCTACGGCTTCGGTTTCACCGCCTACATGGTCTACATGCTGATGATTGCCTCGGCGCGCGACAACCCGCACCAGACCGCCCACTACGCGCTGTGTACCGGCTTCATGGCGCTGGGCATGATGTTGCCCGGCATGGCCGCCGGCTGGCTGCAAGAGCAGCTCGGTTATGTCCGGTTCTTCGCCTGGGTCTGCCTGGCCACCGTGCCGTCGTTCGTCGCGGTGGCGCTGGTACGCATCGACCCCGCCTTTGGCCGCAAGCAGCCGGCGCCGTGACCAGCGTCAAAGGGGTCACATCCGACACCCATTTGAGCGCCGTCACCGGCTTGTCACAGGCGCAGAACGGGCGCACACTGGATTTGCCAGGGGGTCACGTTCGGGCCCCTCGACCGAGCCGCGGGGCGATCTCCGCCACTGACCCAGAACCGACCGAAAGGAACGCCTGATGAACCTCACGATCAGCGGACATCACCTTGAAGTGACGCCGGCATTGCGAGAGTATGTGCTCACAAAGCTGGACCGGATCACACGCCATTTTGACCAGGTTGTTGATGTCAACGTCCTGCTGACGGTAGAAAAATTGCGCGAGAAGGAGCGCCGCCAGAAAGCCGAGGTGACCCTGCATGTCAAAGGCCGCGACATCTTCGTCGAGCAGTCCCACGAAGATATGTATGCCGCGATCGACCAGTTGATGGACAAGCTCGACCGCCAGGTCGTGCGCCACAAAGACCGCGTGCAGGACCACCACCACGCCACCGCCAAGCGCATCGACATGGGCGTTTCCTGATGCCGCGCGGACCATCGACGGCCCCGCTCGGGGCCGTTTTTGTTGTTGCCGCCGGATAATGTTGCCGCAATGCAGCATTGTCCCGATTCCCATCCGAACGAAGGGGCCAGCCGACGCCGCCTGCTTCCTATAATCCGCCGCTCCGCTCCGGGCATCCCCCCGGGCGGTGGACAGATCTGATCGCCACAGCCGCCAGCCGTCCGGCCCGCCTGAAATGAAGCCCCCACGCTCTCTTCGATCGCTGCCCCCCAAGGGGGCGCCCAGTACCTTCGGAACGGCCGGTCGGTACTGAGATGAACCGCCTCGCTTCCATCCTGCCTGCCAGCAACGTGCTGGTGAACGTGGACGCTTCGAGCAAGAAGCGTGTTTTTGAGCAGGCCGGCCTGCTTTTCGAGAACCAGCACGCGATCGCGCGCAGCACCGTCACCGACAACCTGTTTGCCCGCGAGCGCCTCGGCTCCACCGGCCTCGGCCACGGCGTGGCGATCCCGCATGGCCGCATCAAGGGCCTGAAAAACCCGCTCGCCGCGGTGCTGCGTTTGCAGCAACCGATCCCGTTCGACGCCCCCGACGATGAGCCCGTGGCGCTGCTGATCTTTTTGCTCGTGCCCGAGGCGGCGACGCAGCGGCATCTTGAGATCCTGTCGGAGATTGCCGAGATGTTGTCCGACCGCGTGCTGCGCGACAGCCTCAAGGCCGAGCCCGACGCCGCCGCCTTGCACAAGCTGATCGCCGACTGGCAGCCGCTGAAGTCGACGGTTTGACCGGCTTCATCCGCCTGACCTGTTTGATCTGTTGGATCTGATCAACTCGACACCCGGGCCCCGTTGAAACCCACCTCCATCAGCGCCGAAGCGCTGTTCGAAGCCCACCGCAGCGCGCTGCACTGGCAATGGGTCGCCGGGCATGCCCACCCCGAGCGCCGCTTCGACGATGCCGCGGTACGCGACGCGCAGTCGTCGGCCGATCTCGTCGGCTACCTGAACTACATCCACCCCTACCGGGTGCAGATCGTCGGCCGGCGCGAAATCGCCTACCTGCTGGCGTCGGCGCCCGATGATCTGGAGCGGCGCATCTCGCGCATCGTGACGCTGGAGCCGCCGGTGATCATCGTTGCCGACGACCAGACCCCGCCTGATCGCCTGGTCGCGATGTGCGACCGCGCCGACCTGCCGCTGTTTGTCACGCGCGAATCAGCGGGCCATGTCATCGACGTCGTGCGCTCGTACCTCGCGCACCTGTTTGCCGAGCGCACCACACGCCATGGTGTTTTCATGGACATCCTGGGCCTGGGCGTGCTGCTCACCGGCGAATCCGGCCTGGGCAAGAGCGAACTCGGCCTCGAGCTCATCTCGCGCGGCCATGGTCTCGTCGCCGACGACGCGGTGGACCTCTACCGCGTCGCGCAGACGACCATCGAAGGCCGCTGCCCGGAGCTGCTGCGCAACCTGCTCGAAGTGCGCGGCATCGGCCTGCTCGACATCAAGGCGATCTTTGGCGAAACCGCAGTGCGCCGCAAGATGCGCCTGAAGCTGATCGTGCACCTGGTGCGCCGCGAAACGCTGGAGCGCGATTTCGAGCGCATGCCCTACGAGCCGCTGTACGAAGAAATCCTCGATATCCCCGTGCGCAAGGTCGTGATCGCGGTCGACGCCGGGCGCAACCTGGCGGTGCTGGTCGAAGCCGCGGTGCGCAACACCGTGCTGCAATTGCGCGGCATTGACACCTACCAGGAATTTGTGCGCCGCCACCAGGCCGCGCTGGAGCGCACGCAGGGTGAGTGAGCGCCGCGCCGGGCCGCCCTCGGCCAGAGGCCGATGGCCTTCGGCAGGCGACAGCCAGTCCGCAGGGACTGGCCGTGTCCGGCCTCAGCCCCAAGCAAGTGAACATCCCCTCGGGGGATCGACGGCCGTACCCGGCCGGCGAGGGGCGCCAGGCTAACGCGGGCGGTATTCGCAGTCGGCCTTGACACAGTTGGCGTACAGCGCCAGCGTGTGCTCCTGCAAATCAAAGCCGCGTGACTGGGCCACGTCGCGCTGGCGGCGCTCGATCTCGGCGTCGACAAATTCGACCACCCGGCCGCAGGTCAGGCAGACCAGATGGTCGTGGTGCGGGCCTTCGTTGAGCTCAAATACCGACTTGCCGGATTCGAAGTTGCTGCGTGTCAGCAGCCCGGCCTGCTCGAACTGCATCAACACGCGGTAGACCGTCGCCAGGCCGATATCGGCGTCGTCGCTGAGCAGCGCCCTGTAGACGTCTTCGGCCGACATATGCCGGCGCTGCGTGTGTTCGAAGACCTCGAGGATCTTCAAGCGCGGCAGCGTCGCTTTGAGTCCGCTGCTCTTGAGTTCTTCGCTTCGGTTCATGGGCACCCTTGGGCTGCGGCGGGCAAGCGGCCGGCCCGGGTGGGCCTGCCCGCTAGAATTCCACGATGATATCCAGAGCGCCTGCCCCCTTTTGCCGCGCGGCGCTGTGCCTGCTGCCGGCGGCCTTGTTGCTGACCGCCGGCTGCGCCACCCGCGAACAGTCGTCCGACGGTTTTCTCGGCCTCATCACGCCGTACCGCATCGACATCGTGCAGGGCACCGCGGTGACCAGGGAGCAGGCGGCGCTGGTCAAGCTCGGCATGACCCGCAGCCAGGTGCGCGAGCTGCTCGGCTCGCCGCTGCTGGCCGACATGTTCCACCACGATCGCTGGGACTATGTCTTCACGATTCGACGCCCCGGCACGGCGCTGCAGCGGCGCAGCATCGTCGCCCACTTCGAAGGCGACTCGCTGAAGAAGATCGACCTGCCCGAATCCTTGCCGAGCGAGAACGAATTTGTCGCCGCGCTGGTGCCGCTGCGCAGCGCACCGGCCGCACGGGTGCTCGAGCTCAGCGACGAGCAGCGCAAAGGCCTGCCGGCGCCGAAAAAGGTCGACCCCGCAGCAGCCACGACGCCGCTCGGCGCCGCACGCAGCTACCCACCGCTGGAGCCCCCTCAATGACGGCCCCCAGGCCGACGGCATACGTCGTCCGCCCCCAAGGGGGATGAGCAAAGTGGCAAAGCCACATTCGCTCATGAAGATCGCGGTCGCGGGCTGCTCCGGCCGCATGGGCCGGATGCTCATCGAGGCCGTGCTGGCGTCGGGCGACCTGCAACTGCGCGGTGCGCTCGACATCGCCGGCAGCGCCGCGATCGGCAGCGATGCGGCGGCTTTTCTCGGCCGCGACAGCGGCGTTTGCATCACCGCCGATGTCGACGCCGGCCTGGCCGACGCCGATGTGCTGATCGACTTCACGCGCCCCGAAGGCACGCTGTTGCACCTGGCGGCCTGCCGCCGCGCCGGCGTCAAGATGGTCATCGGCACGACCGGCTTCAGCGCCGAACAAAAAGCGCAGATCGAAGCTGCGGCGGCGCATGTGGCGATCGTGATGGCGCCGAACATGGGCATCGGCGTCAACGTCATGCTCAAGCTGCTCGACGTCGCCGCGCGCGCGCTGCACGAGGGTTACGACATCGAGATCACCGAGGCCCACCACCGCCACAAGGTCGATGCACCGAGTGGCACCGCGTTGAAGATGGGTGAGGTGGTCGCCGCGGCACTCGGCCGCGACCTCGCCGACTGCGCGGTCTATGCGCGCCAAGGAGTTACCGGCGAACGCGACCCGGCATCGATCGGGTTTTCGGTGGTCCGCGGCGGCGACATGGTCGGTGACCACAGCGTGCTCTTCATCGGCACCGGCGAGCGCATCGAGATCAGCCACCGCGCATCGAGCCGCGCCGGTTATGCCCAGGGCAGCCTGCGCGCAGCGCGTTTCCTGGCCGGCCAGCCGCAGGGGCTGTTTGGCATGGACCGCGTGCTCGGCCTCGATGACCCCCACTAACCTTGCAAACCAGCGGCGCCAGGCAGTCACGTTTACGAATACGGATGGAAGCACTCAGCACCTACCTCGCCGGCAGCGACGGCATCGGCCGCATCGTCGCGGTGCTGCTGCTGTTGATGTCGATCGCGGCCTGGGTCGTGATCCTGTGGAAGGCGGTGGTGCTGCGCCGCGCGCGGCGCGACATCGGCGCCGGCATCCCGGCGTTCTGGGACGCGCCGGGCATCGACGAAGGCCGCGCCCGGCTGCACAGCGGCGACCGCGAGCGCTTGTTGCTGCCGCTGGTCGATGCCGCCATCCACCAGCCGGCCGGCGGCACGCTGGAAACCCGGGCCCACCTCGACTCGCAGCTCACGCGCCGGCTGCGCGACGCCTTGCACCGCGGCCTGTCACACCTGCAGTTTGGCCAGGTGCTGCTGGCATCGGTCGGCAGCACGGCGCCCTTTGTCGGCCTCTTCGGCACCGTCTGGGGCATTTACCACGCGCTGCTGGCGATCTCCGAGGCCGGCAACTTTTCGATCGACAAGGTTGCCGGCCCGGTCGGCGAGGCGCTGGTCATGACCGCCGCCGGCCTGGCGGTGGCGATCCCCGCGGTGCTGGCCTACAACCTGTTTGGCAAATGGGTCGCCGCGACCGAAGCCGAGCTCGAAGGTTTTGCCCACGACCTGCGCGAAATGATGCTTGACGCGGCGAGCAGCGCGCCACGGCGCAGCCAGGAGAACTGATATCACGTTCGGCCGCCTCGAACGCCGCGCCGGTGCCGCACCGATGAGCGAGATCAACATGACGCCGCTGATCGACGTGATGCTGGTGCTGCTGGTGATCTTCATCATCGCCGCGCCGCTGATGGCGTCGAGTCTGAAGCTCGACCTGCCCAAGACCGCCGGCAGCTCGCCGAGCGACGCACCGCAGTCGATCGCGCTGGCGATCGACGCTCAAGGGCGGTTTTTTGTCGGCGATACCGCGTCCGACCGCGCCGCCATCGTCAAGCAGGTACAGGACGCCGCCCGGCGCAACCCGGGCACCGAGGTGCAGTTGCGCGCCGATGCACGGGTGCCCTACGGCCGTGTCGCCGAACTCATCGGGCTGGTGCAGGCCGCCGGCCTCAGCCGGATCGGCTTTGTCACCGAGGTTGAAGCTCCCGCGGCCAACCCCGCGCCAATCGCGCCGCCCAAGTAGAGCGCCTGCCTACAATCCGGCGGATGAACGAAAAATACGTCCCCGCCGAAGTTGAAGCCGCGGCGCAAAGCCGGTGGAAAGCCGACGACGCCTACCGGGTCACCGAAGACCCGAGCCGGCCGAAGTTCTACGCCTGTTCGATGCTGCCCTACCCCAGCGGCCGGCTGCACATGGGGCATGTGCGCAACTACACCATCAACGACATGCTCGCGCGCCAGTTGCGCATGAAGGGCATGAACGTGCTGATGCCGATGGGCTGGGACGCCTTCGGCCTGCCGGCCGAAAACGCGGCGTTGAAAAACAAGGTGCCGCCGGCGAAGTGGACCTACGACAACATCGCGCACATGAAGGGCCAGATGCAGGCCCTGGGCCTGGCCATCGACTGGAGCCGCGAAGTCACGACCTGCGCCCCGGACTACTACAAATGGAACCAGTGGCTGTTCCTGAAAATGCTGCAAGCCGGCATCGCCGAGCGCCGCACCCAGGTCGTCAACTGGGACCCGGTGGACCAGACCGTGCTCGCCAACGAGCAGGTCATCGACGGCCGCGGCTGGCGCTCGGGTGCGCTGATCGAGAAGCGCGAGATCCCCGGCTACTACCTGAAGATCACCCAGTACGCCGAAGAACTGCTGTCGGCGGTGAACAACCCGGCTGACCCCAATTACCTGTCCGGCTGG